>SHYW01000074.1 GCA_009692615.1 Deltaproteobacteria bacterium
ACGCACACACTTGGCCTATATCGAACCAACTCCAACAAGGTGGGGTTCCGCTATGGCCAGGTTTCTAACTTACGACCTCAACCCAACGCACTACCCTGACATAATCGCGTTGCTGTTAACATGACATATTGACGTTGCCACGACAGCGGCGCGCCGTCGGGGGTAAAGGCATTGAGGTAGGCGTAATCGACCGCGAAACCGACGAGAATAAAAAACAGGATGAAGCAAAAGACGATCAGCGCGCTGATCCAACTATTGCGATTCTGGCGCGCGACGAAATCTTGCGAGAGGGTTATCTCCGTCGGTTTTTCAGGCTTTTGTGCGGACAATGTGCCACGTTCAGTTTGTTTTGCTTACCACGAAGAGCACGAAGGACACGAAGGGGTCGGATGATTAAAACTCTGAACTTCGTGGTCTTCGTGTCCTTCGTGGTGAAGACATCTTCACACTAAACCGAGAAGAACCTCGCCGGCAGCGAAAACCTCGGTTATGAGCGCAATCTGAGATCGACTTTAGGCAGTACTCTCTCGGTTGCCGGCACGTCGAACAACTCATGAAGCTGAAACTTGAAAAAACCGGCGATCATGTTCGACGGAAACACCTGCTGCTTGGTGTTGTACTGGGTCACCAGGTCGTTGTAGTACTGGCGCGCGAAGGCGATGCGGTTCTCCGTCGTGGTCAGCTCTTCCTGCAAGTTCAAAACATTTTGGTTGGATTTGAGATCTGGGTAGTTTTCCATCAAGGCGAAAACTTTACCGAGGGATTGGTTCAAGACGGTCTGCGCTTCGGCGGATTCTTTAACGCCCTTCACTGCCATCGCTTGGTTGCGCGCGTCGATGACCTTTTGCAGCGTCTCCTGCTCGAATTGCATGTAGCCTTTGACGGTCTCGACCAGATTTGGGATCAGATCGTAGCGCCGCTTGAGCTGCACGTCGATTTGCCGCCAGCCGTTGTCGATGCGCAGACGCAGCGCGGTAAGATTGTTGTAGGCCGAGATAACCCAAATGCCGACGACAAAAACGATGCCCCAAATGATAAAAATCATAAGCTCTGCGCTCCATTGACGCCATCGCGAAACAAAATCGTTTTACTAATATCGGCGGCACGCGCCACGCCGGTCATGACCATCACGCGCTGCATCTCTTCGGCGAAAATATTGAACACCCGCTCGACGCCGCGGGCGCCGAAAGCGCCGACGCCCCAAGCCACCGGACGGCCGGTCAGCACCGCCTTGGCGCCCAGCGCTAGCGCCTTGACGATATCGCCGCCGCTGCGAATGCCGCTGTCGAGCAACACCGGAACTTTACCGCCAACCGCTTCAACGACTTCCGGCAACGCTTCCAACGCCGAGCGATTGAAGTCGAGAATCCGCCCGCCATGATTGGAAACCACCAGCGCATCGGCGCCGGAATTCACCGCCACCCGCGCGTCATCGGCGCCCATGATGCCTTTGACAACGACGGGAAGTTTTACCAATTGTTTCATCCACTCGATATCTTTGGGCGTCGACTTGTGGCCCTTGCGCGGCTTGCCATCCTTGGTCGACAACGGCACTTCGTCGCCGATCTTCACCGGCTTCACCGTGTCCATGGTAATGCCGACCGCGGTGAAACCCAAGTCCTCGGCGGTCTTGGCATATTCTTCGACTTCCGGCTTGCCGCGGTTCATGTAGGCCATGAATACCAGCGGCGATTTGTCGGCGTTACGCCAGTCGTGCAGATTGAAATGGGCCGCCTGGCTGACAAACATCATCGCGCCGGCGCGGTCCGTGCCTTCAGCCACTTCGCGTTCGGCGTCCTTGCCGAACAAACTAAAACTTCCCACCGGCGCCGTGATCGCCGGGATCGGCAACTTCTTGCCGAACAATTCGATCGAGATGTCCGGCTCGCTGACATCGTGAAAAATTTTCTGGCGAAACAAATATTGCTGAAACGCCCGCGGATTACGATGAAACGTCGCCTTGGTTTCCGCCGCGCCGTTGAAATGCTTCCACGCCTCCGCCGGCGCCTGCTGGCGCATAATCCCACGCAAATCGCGCAGCCCCATCTGTTCCAGTGGTTTGTCCGTCATAAATCGTCACCTACCTGTATCGTCGATTCACCAGGCGTAGGGGCGACCGGCGGTCGCCCTTTCCAAGCACCCTAACCTCTATCCTCTCCCGTCGAGGGGGAGGAGGTAAGAGATCAGAGGAATTCAATTGGCCGTCGATATCTCCCAGCAATTGGTCCCTGGATCGCGGAAATAAAATGACGCGGACGCTTCGCTTTCTTTGAGCTCGAACAATTCGCTCACGCCCAAACTCTTGCCGTCGTCGGCGAATCTGCCATGCGCCGCTATCACCGCGTCCTTGGTTGCCACTGTCAATGTATTGCGAAAATTGGTCGAGAATACCGGCGCGTTCTGGCGCAAGGCGCAGACCACGAAGGTCTTGGTCGTCGGATGCTTGATGTAAATCACATGATCGCTAAAACGGTGCGCATCCAAGCCTAGCACGTTCATGTAAAAATTTTTGCTCGCCTCGAGATCGGTGGCGACCAACGTGCCGTGGGTGAAGCCTTGGGGCACGTAGCCGCGGCCGGGAAACTTTTCTTCCGGCAGCAACTGATCCCAATGGGCCATCTTGACCGCGCCGAAACGCTCGGCGGTCGCCTGTTTGCGGTTGAAGGCTTCGTAACATTCGATCTCCCAGCCGTTGCTGCCCGGCTCGACGAAATAACAAGAGTAAGAACCGTGGCTCCAGGTCGGCTTGCCGATGGCGCCGAGCTTGTACTGCGCCTTATGCGCGACCAGATAATCGTAAGCGCGATCGACTTCTTGCGGATCGACCACGCGTACGCCCCAGTGATTGTGCATCGGTTTGGCCGGCGCCTCGGGTCCAGCTTCGTGGACAACTAACAGCCAATGGGTGTTGGGATGTTTGAGCGTCGCTTCACCAGGTTTTTCGGAAATCTTTTCGAAGGCTAATAGTTCGGTCATCACCGGCAAGGATTCTTGCAGATTGCGGCACTCCATATGCGTTGCCGCCAAACCGGTCGTGTGGATCATGATCCTTCTCCTCACCTGTCGAGTAAAGTAATTGCAGTTACCGAATGACAAAAACTTACAGCGCTCAGCCTGGGCTGTCAAACCAGCCGGCGCGGCGCGCATGAAATCATCCTTGACAGAAACTTGGCGATTCCTTAGATTCGCCCAGCTCTCATGCGCAGCCGCGCAAGCACCATGCAGAAACCCATCGCCCATCTGAATTTCATTTTGCTCTGCTTACTCGTTAGCGCAGGCGTCGCCCGCGCTCAAGACAATTTTTACCAGGGCAAAACCATCCGCATGATCGTCGCCACCTCCGCCGGCGGCGGCTTCGACGCCTACACGCGTATGTTAGCGCGCCATTTTGGCAAACATGTTCCCGGCCAGCCAGCCATCGTCGTCGAGAACATGGC
Organism: Deltaproteobacteria bacterium; assembly: GCA_009692615.1. NCBI lineage: Bacteria > Pseudomonadati > Myxococcota > Myxococcia > Deltaproteobacteria bacterium. Next base: position 3,438 of record SHYW01000074.1, read on the forward strand.
CGGCGCCGGCCATCTGATCGGCGCCAATCACATGTACCGAGTCGCTAAACCCGACGGTCTCACCGTCGGCCACTTTCAAGGCGGATTATTTCTCTATCAACTTTTCAAAAAGCCCGGCATTGAATTCGACGCTGCGAAGTTCGAATTCCTCGGTTCGCCGATCAAAGAAAGCCGCGCCTGCGCGTTCACCAAAGCGAGCGGCATCACCAGCGTGGAGAAATGGCTAGCGGCGAAGACGCCGGTGAAGCTCGGCGGCATCGGCGGCGGCGCGCCCGACGACATCGCGCGCATGCTGGCGGCAACCACCGCGCTGCCGATCCAACTGGTCGCCGGCTACAAAGGCACGGCGGAGATTCGCTTGGCCGCGGAAAGCGGCGAGCTTGCCGGCGGTTGCTGGACTTGGGACTCGATTCGCTCGACGTGGATTAAAGCGATTCAGTCCGGCGAAGCGATCGTCGTGCTCCAAGCGTTGGCCAAGCCGCACCCTGAATTGGCCAGCGTGCCGCTCGCCACCAGCTTGGCGAAGAACGATGAAGCGCGCCAACTGATTCAAGCCGGCATCCAAGATCCCGCCGATTATTATCGTCCCTACGTCGCGCCGCCGCGCACGCCGAAGGCGCGAGTAGAGATTTTGCGCCATGCGTTCGACGCCACGATGAAAGATCCGGAGTTCTTGGCCGAGGCGAAAAAGGCGAATTTGGACATCGAACCGATCACCGGCCAGGAAATGGAGCAGCTGATCGCCGGCGTCTTCAAACTCAATCCCACCCTAGTGGCTAAGCTTAAGACTATTTTGAATCCGAGTTAAATCTGAGTCGTCAAGTCAATCAGGAAAGGTCTTCGTCATGAAAAAATATCTGCTCTTCTTGTCCGTGCTGTTAATGAATCTGCTGCTTAACGTCGACAAGCACGCCCTCGCCCAGGCGAAATTCTACGAAGGCAAGACTGTCCGTTTCGTCGTCGGATTTCCCGCTGGCGGTGGCTACGACGCCTACACCCGCGCCATCGCGCGCCACTTGGGCAAACATATTCCGGGCAATCCCTCCATCGTCGTCGACAACATGCCCGGCGCCGGCAGCATGATTTCAGCCAATCATACCTTCAAAGTCGCCAAGGCCGATGGCCTCACCATCGGCCACTTCATCGGCGGACTGTTCTTGCAACAGCTCTTGGGCAAGCCGGGCATCGAATTCGATTCGCTCAAGTTCGAATACGTCGGCGTGCCGGCCCAGGACAATTTCATGATCGGCCTGCACAAGTCCACCGGCATCACCGATGTCCATGCCTGGATCGCTTCCAAACAAGTGGTTAAATTCGGCGGCGTCGCCAACGGCTCGGGCAGCGACGACATTCCCAACATCCTCAAAGCCACGCTGGGACTGCCGATCCAACTGGTCTCCGGCTACAAAGGCACCGCCGATGTCCGCTTGGCGTTCAACAGCGGCGAAGTCGCCGGCATCAGCAACTCGTGGGAGTCGACCAAATCGACGTGGCGCAAGGAAATCGAAGGCGGCGACAAAAGAATTATTCTTCAGGCGACGCTTAAATCCCATCCCGACTTTCCGAAAATTCCCGTGGCCTATGACATGGCCAAGACCGACGAAGCCAAACGGCTGATCGCCACGGTCTTTCGCGTCCACGGTCCCACCGTGCGTCCCTACGCCCTGCCGCCGCGCACACCCAAAGAGCGCGTCGAGATCTTGCGCAAAGCGTTCATGGACACGATGAAAGATGCCGACTTTTTAGCGGAAGCGAAAAGGGCCAACCTCGATATCAATCCCGACGACGGCCCGACGCTCGAACAAAACGTCAAAGACATCTTCAAAGTCGACAAGGCATTGATCGCCAAGCTGAAAGACATCCTCAAATAAAATGGCAAACGCAGCGCAACGGAGGATTGCAAAATGATGAGCCCGATTCCGCCGATCGCTCCTATCGCTCTCGCGCTGGCACTCTTCGCCAATGGCGCCAACGCCGCGGAGCCTGCCAACTTTTATCAAGGCAAAACGGTCCGCATCGTCGTCGGCCTGGCTGCCGGCGGCGGTTACGATCTCTACGCGCGCACCCTGGCGCGCCATCTCGGCAAGCATATACCTGGCAATCCCGCGGTGGTGGTCGACAACATGACCGGCGCTGGCTCGATCATCGCCGCCAACTATCTCTACAAAATCGCCAAGCCCGACGGTCTCACCATCGGCCACTACTTGGGCGGCATCGCGCTCCAACAATTGCTCGGCAAGTCGGGCATCGAATTCGATGCGCTCAGGTTCAAATACTTGGGCGTGCCGGCGCAGGATAGTTTCATCATCGGCGTGCACAAGTCCACCGCCATCACCGATGTCCATGCCTGGATCGCGTCAAAGCAAATGGTAAAATTCGGCGGCATCGGCCCGGGCGCCGGCAGCGACGACATCCCGAAAATATTGGCTGCCACCATCAACTTGCCGGCCCAAGTCATCACCGGCTACAAAGGCACCGCCGATACCCGGCTCGCCTTCAACAACGGCGAAGTCCACGCCACCAGCAACGCTTGGGAATCGACCAAGTCGACCTGGCGCAACGAACTCGACTCGGGGACGTTGAAAATCGTCTTGCAAGCGACGCTCAAATCCCATCCGGAGTTGAAACAGATTCCCGTCGCCTATGAGTTGGCGAAAACCGACGAAGCGAGAAAGTTAATGGCCACGGTGCTGCGCGCCAACAGCCCGACGGTGCGCCCGTTCATGCTACCGCCGGCCACGCCCAACGACCGCGTGCAGATTCTGCGCAAGGCATTCATGGACACGTGGAAGGACCCGGAGTTAGTCGCCGAAGCCAAGAAGGCGCGTCTCGACATTGATCCCGCCGACGGCACCGAACTCGAACAAACCATCAAGGAAATATTCAAACTCGAACCGGCGCAAATCGCCAAGCTCAAAGAGATCTTGAAATAGCGGCTCGTTAGAGAAGAAAAAGGGATTACACCGCAGAGACACGGAGTTCGCAGAGTTCGGGAACAGCGAAGAGGGCGGGTTTAACACCCGCCTCTACCAATTCCGATTTATTTTGCGTTCTTTGCGTTCTTTGCGGCCAATCTTATGATTCCGAATTATTAGAACCTTTCATGGAGGAAACCCATGTCTGACTATTTCGTCATCGACGCCGACTCTCATGTCGAGGAGCCGGAAGAAGCGTGGAACTATTTGCAGGACAAATACAAAGAGCGGCGGCCTTTTCCCATCGCCGTGCCGAACCGGCCGATCCTCGCTAACTTGAACGCCTTCTGGTGGATCGACGGCGTCATCCATCCAAAAATTTCCGGCAGCAATCACACCGTCTTCGGCACCCCGCCGGTTTCCTATCATGCGACGCACAAGAAATTTTCCATCGGCAGCCAAACCCTGCTAGACGCCAGAGAACGGTTGAAAGACATGGACGCCGCCGGCGTCAACATCCAAGTCAATTTTCCCACGGTGTTTCTCGAAGAACTCACCGACGACATCGAGTTCGAAGCCGACCTGATGCGCAGCTACAACACTTGGATTCATAACGCCTGCAAAACCGATCCGAGCCGGCTCAAATGGGGCGCCATCATGCCGCTAAGAAATGTCCCAGCCGCGGTGGAAGAACTGAAGCGCACCAAAGAAATGGGCGCAGCGACCGCGATTATTTACGGAACCGTTGGCGAGAAATTATTGGACCTGCCGGAGTTCAACCCGTTCTTCGCCGAAGCTGAGAAACTGAACTTTCCCGTCAGCGCGCACACCGGCTGGAGCCATCCCGGCCTGCGCGCCAGCGGCACGACGATCATGGCGGCACACACGGTGACTTTCACGCTGCCGTTAATCCTCGGCTTCTACGGCGTCATCGCCGGCGGCGTGCTCGATCGTTTCCCCAAGCTAAGAATTTCGTTCTTAGAAGCCGGCGCCGACTGGCTGCCCTACATGCTGCAGCGCATGGATCACTATTTTCACTCTGAGAAGGCGATCGGCCGCCCAGGGTTGCCGCGGCGCGCGCCGACGGAATATTTTAAAGACTCCGAGATTTATTTCACCTGCGAAGGCGACGAGAAGCTCTTGCCGGAAGTTCTGAAATGGGTCGGCGACGACAAGATGATGATCTCCGGCGACATGCCCCATGCCGAAGCGCGGGATAATTCGATCACCGAGATCAAAGAACGCGGCGATATTAGCGAAGCGCAGAAGAAAAAAATTCTCGGTGAGAACGCCAAACGGTTTTTCGGGCTGTAGGCGAAACAGAATCTAAAAGTAAGGCAACGCCGTGCTCAAACTTGCGCCCTCATCATTCTTTTTTCCTCCCCCTCGACGGGGGAGGATTAAGGTGGGGGTGCTCAACCGCACTGCCAATACTCATTCGCACCAACCAGCATCACCCCTATCCTAACCTTCCCCCGTCAAGGGGGAAGGAATCGGAAAGAGCGCTCGCTTTATTTTCCTTTATTAAAAATCTCGTCGAAGCGCGCCACCGTTTCGTTGTAGTTCTCGATCATGCCTTCGGGCCGCGCCGGATAAAGCTTTAAGCCCTGGGTCAAACTCGGCGGATCGGGCGACACATCCGCCCGCGCCGGAACGCGCCGCTGCGCGCGTAGTAAACCCTGTCCTTCTTTCGACAGCGCAAAGTCGACGAACAAGCGCGCCGTGTTCGGATGCGGCGCTTTGTCGGGGATCGCGATGGCATTGATCGCGGTGATCGTCGGCCCTTTGAAACGCACCCAATCGATCGGCGCACCGCTCGCTTTCATGCGCTCGACGCGATTGGAGTAGACCACCGTGGCGAGCGCCGATTCGCCGGCGGCCACCAGCTGCGCCAACAGCGTGTGGCCTTTGCGCATTTGTAAATCTTGGCGCGCGAACTTTTTCATGAAGTCGAGTCCCTTGTCGCGCCCCATGAGTTGGATCGCGTGATAGAACCACTGGTACTCTTCGGTCTCTAAACTGATCAGTCCCTTCCATTTGGGATTGAGTAAATCTTCATAGCTCGTCGGAACATCTTTGGCCGCCACCAGCCGCGTGTTGTAGCCGATGACGTAGGGAATTTGGTAAAACGCCGACCAATGGCCCTGAGGATCTTTGAAGCCATCGGCGAGCGCCGCGGCTTCCTCGGAAACATAGCGCGCCAGCATGCCGGCGTTCTTGAGTTGATAGACTTGCACGACGCTGGTTTGAAAAACATCGGCGAGATGCGTGCCGGCGCGCTGTTCGACGATGAAGCGGGCCTGAACTTTTTCGCCGCTGGAGCGAAACAGGTCGGTCTTGATAAACGGATATTTGCGCGTGAACTCTTTGGTGAACTGGCTCGCCTCGTCGGTCTCCATGCCGGTGTACAAAACCAGCCGGCCTTCCTTCTTGGCGCCGTCGAGGATTCGCTCGCGCTCCGCGCTCGCCGCATTTGATTCTCGCGGCAGCGGATTGAGTACCATCAATAATCCGGCAACGACAAAGCAAGCGTTGGCAAAAAATGTTCGGCGCACGGCGATTTCCTTTCGCTGGTGTTTCAACGTGGTAAGCATATCTAGGGCGCGGCTGCTTGACAATCCGTCGCCGCCTCTCTTATCGTCTTCATTGTCGAACAGGAAACGCCGATGCTCTACGAATCCGAACAAGGCAAAGTTAACTTAGCGATTTGCGGCGACATCATGCCGTCGCGCCGGCTGGCGGTGTTTCACGAGCCGCAATTCCTCGCCCTGCGCGAACTGCTGCGCAATGCCGACGGTTGCTTCGCCAATCTCGAAAGCATGGTGGTGCGCTACGGCGAAGGCACGCCGGCGATCCGCACCGGCATGCACATGGTCACCGAACCGGAATTGCTCGAAGATTTAAAATGGTTCGGCTTCAATCTGTTAAGCTGCGCCAACAGCCACTCGCTCAACTTCGGCGAAGAAGGTTTGCGCTTGCAGAATAAATATCTCGACGCCGCCGGCATCGCCCACGCCGGCACCGGCGAGAATTTGCGCCAAGCCAGCAGCCCGGCGTATTTAGACACGCCCAATGGCCGCATCGCGCTGATCGCCGCCAGCGCCCATTTGCCGTCGGAGCAAAATCGCGCCGCCAATCAGCGCGTCGACTTTCGCGGCAAGCCCGGCGTCAACGCGCTCGGCTTCGAAACGACTTTCGTCGTCGACAAGCCTTCGTTTCAAGCGCTGCAACGGCTCGGCACCTCACTGGGCTTCGACGATCAACGCCAACGGCTGATCGATCACGGTTTTCACTCCGACGCGCAGATCGGCGCGGCGACCCAGACAGAATACAAATACCGCGGCGACCGCTACCTGCTCGGCGAAAAATTTGACATCCGCACCGCCTGCGATGAAAACGACGTCGAAGAAAATTTGCGCCAGATTCGCGAAGCGCGCCGTCAAGCCGACTGGGTGATCGTCAGCTTGCACAGTCAAGATTTGATCGGCCGCAGCTGGCTCACGGCGAAAAAACGCACCGAAGTCACCGAGCAGCCCGACTTCGTCCACGACTTCGCCCATCGCTGCATCGACGCCGGCGCCGATGTATTTGCATGCCATGGGCCGCATCTGTTGATGGGCATCGAGATCTACCGCGGCAAGCCGATCTTCTACAGCCTTGGCAATCTGATGATGCAAAACGAGACGCTGAATCACGTGCCGGCCTATCCGTTTGACCGTTTCGGTCTCGACAATCGCGCCACGCCGTCGGACTTTTTCGATCATCGCACCGGCAACGGCACCAAAGGCCATCCCGCGTCGGCGGAATTCTGGCAATCGGTGGCGGCGCTCTGCCGTTTCGAAAAACGGGCACTCAAGCAAATCGACATTTATCCCGTCGACATGGGCTTCGGCCAACCGCGTTCCCAGCGCGGCCGACCTGTGCTCGCCGAAGGTGAATTGGCGAAATCGATCTTGGAGCGCGTCGCCCGGGTCTCGGCGCCATTCGGCACCGTGGTCAAACCGCAAGCCGGCCATGCCCTAATCAGCGTGGATTAATTTTGCATTCTTTCAGGTTTACCGTGAGGATGATTTCACCACGAAGGCACGAAGAGCACGAAGTTCGGAATAATATCTTTCCAAAACCTTCGTGTCCTTCGTGCCTTCGTGGTGAACCGACCCATTCGAACATTTGGAATATTTTCAGGAGCGAGGCATGCCAGATTTCAAACTGATCTCCGCCGATAGTCACGTCAACGAACCGCCGGCCGCTTGGGAGCGCGTGCAAAAAGAATACGGCGAGCGCGCGCCGAAAGTCGTCCGCGACCCGGTAGGTAAGCCGAAAGGGATATGGCTCGTCATCGACGGATTGCCGCCCGTCGGTCTATCCCACTATTCCAAAGGCTTGGCGGTCGACAAGAGTCATGGCATCAGCGAAGTCGAGCAGGAAAAACATTTCCAAACCATCCGTTTCAACGAAACCTTTCGCTACGAGGATTACCGCGGCGGTTGGGATCCCGCCGTCCGGTTGCAGGATCAAGACACCGACGGCGTCGATGCTGAAGTTTTATTTTCCAGTGCCGTGCGCCAGCTCTACAGTATCACCGACGAACCGTTTCAGCGCGCGGTGTTTCACTCCTACAACGCTTGGCTGCACGAGTTTTGCAGTTACAATCCCAAGCGGCTGCTCGGTCTGGCGCTGATCCCGATCTTGGATATGAAAAATACCGTGGCGGATATTTATCACTACGCCAAGTTGGGTTTTCGCGGCGTGCAGATTCCGACGCGGATTAAAGACAGCGGCTATTACGAATCGTTTTACGAACCCCTGTGGCAGGCTCTCGAAGAGACCGGCCTGGTCTTGAACGTTCACACCAGCGTCACCCAAGGCGTCGCGCGCACGCACTACGAAGGACCGCGGGAAGAAGACCCGGTGAAAGAGCCGATCGGCTTCGCCAGAAAACAGGTGCCGGCTCAACAGTTCATCGGCAACATGATTTTGTCCGGCAACTTCGACCGTCACCCGAAGTTAAGAGTGGTCTGCGCCGAGTTCGACGTCGGCTGGGTGGCGAATATGGTACAGCAAGTCGACTACTGGTTCGGCCGCGCCAGCACCTTCGACGCGGAGAAAAATCTCAACAAACGGCCGCCCAGCGAGTATTTCAAGGAAAATATTTTCTTCACCTACCAAGACGACCGCGCCGGCGTGCTCACGACTTCGGTCTACGGCGAAGATAATTTTCTCTGGGCCAGCGACTATCCCCACGGCGTCACTACTTGGCCGCACTCGCAGGAAACCGTCGAGCGCAACTGCGCCGGCATCGACGCAACGGTCAAAAGAAAATTGAACCGCGGCAATGCCGCAAAGCTTTACGGCTTGGACGGCTAGTGTGGGCCGGCAACCAGGCGCAAACGAATTCTTCGTAGCGACTACTTTCGCAGCTTCAAGAATCTTCTGAATTCAAAATCAAAATAATACCGGGACGGCGGGAAATCCGCCAAATCGGATTTCGCCGTCCCGGTGTACAGCGAAAATGCGGAATGCTACAAGTCGTGGATGGATTGGGTTCTGCAGTTTCTCTGGCTGGTGCCGCTGGGATTTTTTGCCGGCGCCTATGGCACGCTGATCGGCGCCGGCGGCGGCTTCGTCTTGGCGCCGGCGCTGCTATTGATCTATCCGGCCGAAGCGCCGGAAACCATTACTAGCATTACTCTCGCGGTGGTTTTTTTTAACGCGCTCTCCGGCACCCTCGCCTACGCAAGAACCAAACGCATCGATTACAAATCCGGAATTATTTTTTCCCTCGCCACCATGCCAGGAGCGGTTCTCGGCGCGCTGACAACCAATGTCATGAGCCGGGCAAAGTTCAATTTGCTGTTCGGCTGTCTGCTGATAGTGATCGCACTCGCACTCGTCGTCAGCCCCGGCAAAAAAACCGCGGCGCAACAACCGCCGGGCAATGGCAACAGCCGAGAGATCTTCAGCCTGAGCAAATCCAAAATAATATTGGGCGTGGTCTTCAGCAGCGTATTCGGCTTCGTGTCGAGTTTCTTGGGCATCGGCGGCGGCTTCATGTACGTGCCTGCCCTGGTCTACATGTTGGGATTCCCCGTTCACATCGCCACCGCGACCTCGCTGTTCGTCTTGACGCTCACCGCATTGACCGGCAGCGCCACCCACATCGCCGCCGGTTTATTTCACCACGGCATCCAACAAGCCATCGGTTTATCGATCGGCGCCATCCTCGGCGCCCAGCTCGGCGCCAAAATATCCCAACGCATCCATGGCGATTGGATTTTGCGCAGCCTCGCGATCGCGCTTGGGTTGGCGGGAATCAGACTGCTAGTTTCGTCGTTGGGTTAGTGGATAGACTCTAGCTGCTGGCACATTGCGTGCCATTACGCGCGGCCCACTTCTCCGCCAAGAGCTTCAACGCTGGCCCGGTTTCCGGCCAATCATGAAGCGTCGCCGGGTCGAAGTCCGCCCCATTGGGCCACACAAGGGTATGAGCTTCGGAATCGATCTCAACTTGATTGAAGGTGTTCGGATTCTGCAGAGGACCATAGAGATCTCCTTCCAACACGGGACGAAAGTCGATTACCTGTGCAGAGCCATCGTCAAACACGACACGCAGGATGAATGGCTCAATGCGATCGAACGAAACTACGCGGTAAATTTTGTGAATCATCGGCCAAGCCTCACTTCAATGGCTCAATCTTAGCCGGAGGTCGACCCGCCTGCAATGCGCGCCAAGCGTCCATTAATTCAACCTTGTGAAGCTCGGCCCAGGCAAGCACGAGCCGTTCTTGTCGCCGCGGTAACGACCCCGCCAGCAGCTCTACCCTTTCGACATCAAATATTCCGACATGCTCTAGGTAGTAAGCGTGAAAATGCAGCGTGTGGTGCGGTCCTCCGGCTTCGACAAACATACGGATCATGATTCCGAAAAATCTGCTGAGCTCGGCATCTCAAGTCCGGATCGCAATCAAAAGGATGATCTTACTTATCCCCATGCTTGTCGCGCACGATCTGGATCTCCTCCAAACAGCCGGCGCACATGTAAGCCGCGTGGGGCAAGAATACTAGCTCATCGGTATCGCGCGGCTCCATGCAGATGCCACACAGCCCTTCGGCATTCGGATCGTCGGTAGCGCTTGGCGCGCCGTCGACATCGCCGCTAGTTTCTTTCGAAAGAATTTCATCGCACATGTCGACGCACTCGTTGCAGATGTGCACCGAGTGCCCCGCGATCAGTTTGCGCACTTCGTTTTGGTCCTTGCCGCAAAACGAACAGACCAGCTGCTTGCTCTCTTCGGCGAAACGCGGGACTTTGGCGTCCCATTGGTCGCCGAAAGCTTTTTTCAAAGTCTCTTCCAACGCCGAACCGATTTGAAACAATTGGCGCGCGATCTCGCTGCGCTTGGGCGTGCTCTTGGCGTCGAGAAAATTGCTCACCGCGCGCTGAAACGTCTGCAACGCCGCGCCGTATTTCTGTTCGCTGATCAAGTCGGCGCATTCGATGAAACCAAATTTTGATGGACTCGTTGCCATGATATTCCCCCAAAAACCTACGACGCCGCGTTCTCTTCCCGGAGTTTCCGCCGCGCCCCATCGTCTGTCAACCTAGCCCGCGAGAAAATTCGCCGGTCGCGTCGATTGACAGTTTCCATTCAATAGCGATAGAAACTCCGGTTATGAAAGACGCGGTCGAGCGGCTAAACGCCGAGTACGGTTTGAATCTCAGTGAAGACGAGATCGAGGTCATCGCTAAGCAGGCTGAAGCGGGGCAACGGCTTTTTCAAAAACTCTTTGCCGTCGATGTCGAGGGCGTCGCGCCGGCGCTAAAAATCGATCCGGCGGAGCGGCAATGAACGCCCGAGATCTTGAGAGCCTGACGATTGCCGGTCTCGCGCCGGAAATTAGCCGGCGAAAAATCTCTCCGGTCGAAGTGACGCGGCTATTTTTAGAACGCATCGAGCGCGTCAATCCGACTCTCAATGCCTACGTGACCGTCACCGCGGACAACGCCCGCGCCGACGCCAAGAAAGCCGAAGAGGAAATCGCTCAAGGCAATTATCGCGGCCCGCTGCACGGCATTCCCTTTTCGATTAAAGATAACATCGCGACCCAGGGAGTCAGGACCACTGCCGGTTCGAAGATTTTGGCTGATTGGATACCGGACTTTGACGCGACGGTTGTCGCGAAGCTCAAGCAAGCCGGCGCGGTGATTCTGGGAAAAACCAATCTTCACGAGTGGGCGCTCGGCGGCACGACCATCAATCCATTTTACGGCACCACGCGCAATCCCTGGGATCAGCAACGCATCGCCGGCGGCTCCAGCGGCGGCTCCGGCGCGGCCGTGGCGGCAAGCCTCTGTCTGGGTTCCATCGGCACCGATAGCGCGCAGTCGGTGCGCAATCCCGGCTCCATGTGCGGCGTCGTCGGACTGAAACCCACCTACGGCCGCATTAGCCAGTATGGCACGGTCGCGGGAACCGGCGCCTATTCTTGCAATCATACCGGCATCCTCGCTAAGAACGTCGAAGATGCCGCGCTGGTTCTGCAGGCCGTCGCCGGCCACGATCCGCACGATCCGTTGAGCGCCGGCCAAGCCGTGGGCAATTACCAGGCGAGCATCGGCAAGGGTGTGAAAAATCTTCGCGTCGGGATTCTGCGCGGTTACTTCGAGGAGGACATGGCCGCCGAGGTTAAAGAAACTTTTCGTCAGGCTATCGCCGTGCTCAAATGCTTGGGAATCCAAACCGAAGATGTCACGATTCCCCACATGGATCTGATTCCCGCGGTAAAAGTGTGCACCAGCCGGGTCGAGAACGCGTCGGCTCATGAGCGCAACCTGCGCACCCGCCCCGGCGACTACAGCCGGCAAACTTTGTTCGCCTATCTTTCGGCGCTGCTGGTGCCGGCCTCCGCCTACCTGATGGCGCAACGAGTGCGGCGCTTGATCTGCGGCGAATTTCACGAGCTATTGCAGCGCGTGCAACTGTTGGCGCTGCCCACCGTTCCCTTCACCGTGCCGACCATCGACGAGTGCAACGCCGGATGGCTCGACATCGACGGCAAAAAAATTCGCCGCCAGGACGAGCGCGGCGGCGCCGACAGCCTGTGCGCGATTCCGTTTAACGTCACCGGCCTGCCGGCGATGAGCGTCCCCTGCGGATTTTCAAAAGCGGGCACGCCCATCGGTATGCAGCTCGCCGCCGGGCCGTTTCAAGAGGAGCTGATTTTTAGCGTCGCCCACGCCTACGAGCAGGCCACCGAGTGGCATGAGCGCAAACCACGGCTAATGAGTACTTAGAAAATTGGAGGATGCAGCATGATCGACGCCAAGGTTCGTGAGAAAATCATCAAGGGCATCAACCGCGACGAGTGCGCCGAGTTGACCAAGCAGCTCTGTGACATTCCCAGTCCCACCGGCGCCGAGCGCGCCATCGGCGAATTCATCCTCGACTGGTATGCGCGCCACGGCATCAAACCGATCCGCCAGGAGATCGATCCCGACCGCATCAACGCGGTGGGCGTCATCGAAGGCCTCGGCCGCGGCACATCGTTGCAGATCAATGGCCATATGGACACCAGCTTCACGGGCACGGAGGAAGACCGTCTGTTCTGCGCCGAGCTCGACCCGCTGAGCGAACTGCGCGGCGCCATCCGCGACGGCAAGGTCTTCGGTCTCGGCGCCTCGAACATGAAATCCGGCGTTGCCGCTTTCATGGTGGCGGGCAAGGCGCTCAAACAAAGCGGCGTTGATCTCAAGGGCGATTGCATCCTCGCCGCGGTGGCCGGAGAAATCTCGCGCACGCCAATCGGACCGTATCAGTCGGGCGCCTACCGCGGCGAAGGCACCGGCACGCGCCATCTGCTAACCCATGGCATTCAATCCGACTATGCTATCTGCGCCGACCGTTCCGGCCATTGCATCGTCTGGGCACAAAACGGCGTGGTGCAAATTAAGATCAACACCTTCGGCAACCCCCACGCCGCCTGGGGCATGACCCGAGAACAAGAGCCGCCCGCCGAAAACAACGCGGTGCTGCAAATGATGAAAGTCATCCAGGCCGTCGACGATTGGGCGGCGGATTTCGAGAAACGTTGCGTCTACCAGTCCGCCAACGGCCCGCTCTTGCCCAAAGTCAACATCGGCGCCATCCAAGGCGGCGCGCCGTTTCGGCCCAATTATTTTCCCGGCGTTTGTTCGGTTTACGTCGACGTGCGCACGCCGCCGGAGCTGCGACCCGTGCAAGTCCAGCGCGAGTTAAAACAAGCGCTGACAAAAACCGGCATCAAGTTTGAAATGGAGATGTACGCCTCGCTCATGGGCTACGAAGCCAAAGGCGTCGAGCCGATCATTGAAGTCGTCAAGCAGGCTTTTAAAAGCGTGGCCGGCAAAGAACCGCCGGCGCCCAACGCCTTTCGCGCCAGCATCTGGACCGACACCAATATTTATAATGAAATGGGTATCCCGACACTCAAGTTCGGTCTCGGCGGCAAGAAACATGCGATCCGCTCCGAGCAGATCGACATCGAAGAGATATTTATCGGCGCGCAAGTTTATGCGCTGGCGGCAGCGGAGATCTGCAATTGGGAGAAGTGAAAATCCTCGTCGACACGACAAAATTATGGAACAGGAGAAGCACGAGCATGGAACGCAAAAAAATCTTGGCGGTGTTGCTAATCGGTTTTGCTTTAATCCCGCAAAGTGTCCGCGCTGTCGCGGCCGCTGAGCGTGATTCGCGCTTTGAAAAGCTCGCCAAAGATCTCTACCCCAGCGCCAAGGCGGAGGGCTCTCTAGTGCTTTACACGGTCTGGGATGTCGAGCATGCGCGCGTGTTGCTAGCCGCCTTCAGCAAGAGATTTCCAGGAATATCCACCACCTATTGGCAAGGGACGAGATCCGAAGTGACGACGCGGGTGTTGACCGAGTTTCAAGGCAACCAGTCAAGTGTCGATGTGATTCTCGGCGAGGAATTTGTTCTGCAAAGCGCCGGCGCTGTGAGTCCCTATCAAACCGTCCAGCAAGACGCGCTGGTACTGCACGACCCGGTGGCGCCTGTCGTCAGCGTGCAGATTCAGGCGCTTCCCTACAACACGAAAAAGCTTAAGCCCAATCAGCTCCCCAAAAGCTGGGAGGATATCGTCAACGGCAAATTCAAAGGCATGGTTGCCCTCGATGACCCGATGCGCGGCGGCCCTTTGAGCGCCATGCTGGCTGGACTCAAAGACGAATGGAAGGACGACGCCAGGTGGACGAGATTCGTCAAAGGGCTTAAAGCCCTAAACGTCACCGTGCATAAAAGCACCAGCGCCATGTTTCGCCTGCTCATCGCCGGCGAATACGCCCTAGCGATGCCGGCGTTGCTGCATGACGTTGTCCACGAAAAGGAAAAAGGCACACCAGTCGATGTCGTCAAGGCAGCCTTTCCAATCATTTCACCGCAGCAGGCGAAAATCTACGCTAAGGCGGCCCATCCCAGCGCCGGCAAGTTGTTCGCCGAATGGCTGGTCACGCCGGAAGGGCAGACGGCCATGGACTCGGTGGGTCGGTCGAGCTCGCGCAAAAACTTTAAAGCCAAGACTTCCATCGCCAATGTCTGGGGCAGCGGCGCCAAAGCAGTGGCCATTACCAATAAGGCGTTCTTCGAAGATCCACGCAAATGGCTCGATGCCAACGTCAAGCCGTTGTGGGAAGATTGACCCGGGACGCGCGGTGAACTTTCAAATACGCAATCCGAGTTAACTTGAACGTCAGTCCAGCACTTCCTTGAGCCGCGCCAGCATCGCCGGATTCATTTTGTAAATACCGGCGACAATTTTTTCCAGCGCCTCGCCGGTCACTGGATCGATATCGAGCTTGGACTTCTCTGCCTCGGCGATAAAATTTGGGTCTTTTAACGTCGCGAGAAACGCCTGGCGCATCAGCCGGACACGATCCTTCGGTGTGCCGGGCGGCATGACGAAGGGACGGGCGATATCGGCGGCGTCGTGAATACCAACTTGAATCAGCTGCTTCGCTTCATCCGTCTTAGCGTAGGCGATCGCCAGCGGAATCTTGGCCAGATCGGCGAGCGGTTTCGCCACTGCTTGCAAGACAATATTGACCTCGCCGGACTCCAGGCCGCGGGTCCAGGTGGACTTAATCGCATCCCAACTCCAGCAGGCGCCGGCCAACTCGCCGCTCTCGGCGGCGAGGCGAATATCCGCCGTGCCTTTGAAACCCACGACCAGCTGTATCGGCAGGCCCACCGCCACCTTGAGAATCTTCGGCACGTCGACGATGGGCCCCGAGCCGGTGGCGCCGAGCTTCACCGGCGTCTTCGCGGCGAACCAGCGATCGATGCTAGCGATGCCGCTCGCTTTGGTGAGCGCGCAAGCTGTCTTCTCCGGAATCGGCGCGCCGACAAATTCATATTTGCTCGCCTCGAACTCGGCGCCAGGGCGGCCGAGCAGTTGCTGCATGAACAGGCTGCCGACGAAATGGCCGAGCGTGAGGCCGTCCGGTTTCGCCGACTTGTAGACGTAATTGGCCGCGATCATGCTGCCCGCCCCCGGCATGTTGTCGACGACGAATGCCGGATTGCCCGCAATATGTCTGCCCATGTGGCGCGACATCGCCCGCGCGTAAACGTCGAAACCGCCGCCCGCCGACAGGCCGACAACGATGCGCACGGTCTTGCCGCGGTAGTAATCAACCTCAGCGCCGAGGCTCGTAGCCGAAAAAAAACCAACCGCCGCCAATACTGTCCATAGCTCCGTGTTTCTAACTTTCACGATTGTCCTCCGTTTTCTCGACGCTGCGCTTCTCGATCGCGGCATATCTTCGCACGCAGCTCGCGCGTCGCGTCCTCGTCGAATTCAAAGTCACGCCCGATCACGACACCGTAGATGTCGCGCGCTGCGTCACGCGAAACCACGGCATTAGCGACATCGCCGAGCACCAGATCAGGATCACGATCCAACGGATCGCCGCAGCCGCCGCCGCTGGCTACGCGCATAAAGAGCACGTCGCCGTCGCACAGTTCGAAGTTGCAATAAGGAAGATTCTCCCGCTGGCCGCCAAGCTTTTCGAGATTAGTCGCAGGTTGGTTGTCGGCGAGCAATTGATTCACCTTCGTGCCGGCCATTTTCACCATCACGCTGGGCGCGCCAGAGCGGCCACCGAACATGCCGTGGCCGGAGTTTTCCGCGCTGGCGACGCCGTAAGCGACGCCGCCGATTTTCCCCTGGGGCGCGTCATGAAGAGTGTGCGCCGACTCGACGCCGATGCCGCCGCGGAATTTGCCGGCGCCGGCGCTATCGAGCGCGTGGCGGCGAAACAGATAGAGCAATGGATACTGCATCTCCATCCACTCGACGTTGGGACAGCTCATGTAGCTGCCGCCGGAGTCGACGCCGTCGCGGTCGATGCGCGCGCCGTTACCGTCCATGGCGCCATGAGCCATGTTGATAAACGGCGTGTAACGGCCGTATTGGTTCACTCCCGAATGGCGGCAATTGCGGTGGCTCGCGCTCGGCGCGACGATCTCCTGGCGCCAGCGCTCGCTGGTGGCGATCATCTGCATCAATACCGAGCTAGCGAGAAAGCCGACACCGAAGCCGGATGAGGTCGTGCTCATGGAGATCGGTCCGGGAAACTGCACATGCACCAACGTTCCCTTCGGAGCGATCACTTCCATCGGTTTGATCACGCCCTGATTTTTCGGCAGATCGTAGGCGATCGAGTAGAGAATCGCGCCAAAGCAAAAGCCAAAGGTGCCGTGAAACGGCAGGTTGATGCCTTTGCGCACCTGGGCGTCGGTGCCGGTAAAATCGAAAATCAGCCGGTCGCCTTGTTTGCGCAGCGTGAGCAATAGCCGGCACGGGCCGTCGGCATCGATGGTGAGCTGCTCTTGCCATTCGCCGTCCTGGATCTCGCTCAAGCGCCGGCGCAAGACCGATTCAGTGTAGCGAATCATTTCCGCCGAGACGCTGTTCATCAATTCGGCGCCGTACTGGCGGTGCATTTCCTGAAGCCGCGCCTTGGCGACGTTGTTGGCGGCGATCTCGCATTTCAAATCGAGCGCCACCGCGTCGGGCTGGCGGGTCATATGGGTGATCGTGTTGAAGACATCTTTGCGCAGCTTGCCCCGCTCCACCAACTTGATGCCGGGAATGCGAAATCCCTCCTGAAATATTTCCGTCGCATCCGGCGAATCGCCGCCGGGGGTGATCGCGCCGACATCGCTGACGTGCACGAAGGTCGCGCTCCAGCCGACCAGAACGTCCTGATAGTGGATCGGCGAAATAATGTACACGTCGGGGTTATGGATCGCCGCTAGGTAGGGATCGTTGAGCAAGAAAATATCGTCGGGAAAAATTTCGTCCTTGCCGAAGCTCTCGATGATCCGCCTGACCGCGAAGCCGGCACACACCACATGATGGCCGTAGGTTTCCCCCGCGGCCATGATCTCGCCGTCAGGCCGGTACAAGGACGCGTTGTAGTCATGCTGCTGGGTCGTCGTCACGGTGCCGCCCGTGCGCTCCAAAGCGATCCCCATCTCGCGGGTAATTTGATGGAGCCGGTGCGAGAGCACTTCGAAGGTGATCGGGTCGATGTTGACATTCAGCATAGGTCACTCGCTCAGATGGATGCGCACGTTTAGATACTCGTCGACGATAGCGCGATCGTTGGGATTGATCACGATGGTGGTGATCGGCGTTTCGATAATCGCCGGGCCGGCGATCTCGCTGCCCGGCTGCAAGCGGCCATAATCGTAAATCTTAGTCGACACGAAATCACGATGCTCTTCGAAATAGACTTGCCTCTCGCTCTTGAGTGCGGCCGCGGCATGATTTTTCTCCAGCGGATATTTTCGCAACTTCGGTTTGCTCAACGCACCGATCGCCGCGACGCGAAAGGCCATGATCTCCTTGCCCGCTTCGCGGTAGCCCGCGCCGGCACCGTAAGTAAGCTCGTAGAACTCATCGAAGCGCTGATAAATCGCTTCGAGATCCGCCTCCTTGATCTCCGCGGTTCCCGCTGGGAATGGAATGTTAAGCTCATGGACCTGCTGACGGTAACGCATGTCGAGGCTCCTGGTGATCTTCATGTCACTGTCCTTGAAACCGGCCGTTGTGAGCGCGGCCCGAGCACGCCCGACCAAGCCGGAAAAAATTTCTTCGACTCGTTTCAGTTCGGCCGGCACCGACAGGCGCTCGGACCGACCGTAGTTGTAGATCACGTCCGAGCTGACCAAACCGGCGGCGCCGTGCACCGACGCGGTCAGCGGCACGACGATTTCTTTGATCCCCAACTCCGCGGCATATCTGCCGGCATGCACCGGCGCGGCGCCGCCGAAAGCGAAGAGCGTGAAGTCGCGCGGATCGTAGCCGCGCTCGACGGTGGAGCGGCGGATCAGATCGCTCATATGCGAGTTGGTGATGCGATAGATACCGCTCGCCGCCTCGGCGACTGACATGTGCATCGGCCCGGCGATTTTTTCCTCAAAGACTTTGAGCGCCCGCTGTTTGTCCAATTTCATCCGCCCGCCGAGGAAACAGTCGTCGTTGAGATAACCAAGAATCAGATCGGCGTCGGAAACCGTCACTTCGCTGCCGCCCAGGCCGTAACATATCGGACCTGGGCTCGCTCCCGCGCCCTGGGGGCCGACCTTGAGCAGTCCGCTTTCCGGATCGATCCAGACGATGCTCCCGCCGCCCGCGCCGATCGACTCCACCCAAATTTTGGAAAGAAACAATTGATAGCGCATGAAGATGGGCCGATGGTCCATTTCGACCGTGCCATCGCGAATCACACCGACTTTGAAAGTCGTCCCACCCATGTCCGTAGCTAAAACATGGGAGACCCCGAGTTGCGCGCCGATGAAGCGGCTACCGATGATTCCGGCGGCTGGGCCGGACTCAATGGTGCCAACGGCATTCTTGCAGGTGTCGTCGATACCGAGTACGCCGCCGTAAGCTTGCATCACTAGCGGCTCGCGCCGCAAACCCTTCGACTCGAGAATTTCGCCGAGCCGCCGAAGATAGGCGGCGATCTTCGGACCGACGTAGGCGTTGAAGACCGTGGTCGCGGTGCGTTCGTATTCGCCCAAGAACGGCGCGATTTCACTGGAGAGACTCACGTAGAAAGAGGGGTAGTGCCGTCTAATGAAATCAGCCAAGGCGCGCTCATGCGCGTCATTGGCAAGCGACCATAACAGCGCGATGGCGATTGACTGAGCGCCGCGGCTGACCAGCGCATCGACGGCGCGGGCGATTTCCTTTTCTTCCAAACGAATCAGCACCGAACCTTTGTAATCGATGCGCTCGGCTACCTCTTCGATCAGCGCGCGCGGCACGATCGGATCGGGCTTGCTTTGAGTCGACGCGCGAAAGGCTTCGCTTTCCGTGAGCCCCTCGGTGGTCCGGCCGCGCATGATCAACAAGGTATCGCCGAATCCCTCCGTGGTCAGCAACCCGGTCTTCGGTCCGCTGCGGGTAATCAGAGTATTGTCCGCGACCGTACAGGCATGGAAAAAAAACTTCGTCGCGGCTAATAGCTCTTGATCGCCGGCGAGGCCGAGATGACGCGCCGCATCGGCCACGGCATTGAGCGCGCCGAGGGCGAAATCCTCAGGCGTCGATAACGCCTTACCCAAAGTCACCGTGCCCTGCTCATCCAGTGCCACACAATCGGTAAAAGTCCCGCCAATATCGACGCCCACGGTGTAGTTCATGAAGTTCCCCGAATCGTTGTACCATCCTTGCGGCGAGAAATTCAAAGCAGTGATGGAGCGGAATGAAACTAATTGAACCCGACCGACACGTTGCACGAACTGCGAAGTTAGTACGGCGCCTCGATCTCCTGAAAAGTCATGTCGTTAAAATCGTAAAGCATCTTTGCGGGGCCGAGACCGCGCGTTTCGATATCCGCCGCAAAAATCTTTCCACCTTCGGCCCACAAGAGACGGCTACCGTCGATATCGGCCCACTCCCAATCTCGACACGACTGCACGTCACCGGTTGCCGAATCGACTATTTCATACTCGTTCGGACAGTCGCCGCGTTTAAGCCCTATTTTTTCGGCATCGTCGAATATGTTTCGAAGAAGTCGGTTTTCACCGAACGGCTTTTCAAAACGATAGACTTCCCTGCCAACCACGTCACCGACTTTGCTGTGCAGCTTCCAGCCGTCGCGCAACTGCCTGCGAATATAAACATTACGTAAATCATAGCGAAAATCATCGTCTGGTTCATTTGGTTCCTCGATGATCTCGTCACATGCCAGGTAAGCATACCAAATATTGTGCAGCCGACACTTATTGTCGCTTACGAATAAGCCGCCACCGGGTAGGCCTGCCGACGACTTCCAACGAGCTATTGCTTTGAGATACGGCACGCGCGAAATTGCGGTCCAGTCGTAGTCACCCTGATGGTTGTGCCCTTTCATGATCCAGTAAACAAAGTACTCGCCGTCGGCGGATAAGTCACAGCAATAAGCATGAATCCTTCCCTCGATCCACTGTCCGAGCTCAAAAGAATCGCTGGATAAGTCCCAACCGACTGTGCAGACCTGTTTGGCCGGCCCTCGGCGCAGCACCACAGCCCTGCGCGCCTTCGGTGCTAAAATCACGTCTAACCGCGCGGGAATTTTTTTCGTGGCCACGAAACCGCTCGATCCGTCGCGCACCTAGAACATGTAGTTCCCGGAATTAATATTATACGACTGGCCGGTGATGAACGCCGCGGCGTCGCTCGCCAGGAAAAGAATCGAGCCGGCGATATCTTCGGGTTCAAGCACATGGGGCAACGGTGTGGAGCGCAGCCGCGTCATGACTTCTTCTTCGGAGCGGTGTTGGCGCGGCATGGAAGTATTCGCCGAGCCGGGGCAGATGGCGTTGACGGTGATGCCGTCCGGTCCGACTTCGCGGGCCAGCGCTTTGACGAATCCCATCACCGCGGCTTTCGATGCCGCATAGTGCGAGAACTGGCGCATGCCGTAGTGACCGATGCCCGATGCTAGACTAATGATGCGCCCGCTTTTTTGCGCGCGCATCGCCGGCACGAACTCTCGGCAACAAAGAAAATTGCTGCCGACGTTGATATCGATCGTGCGATCCCAATCTTCTTCGCTCAAATCGACCACCGAGGCTTTGGGGAAATAAATGCCGGCTACGTTGACCAGAATATCGGTGCGGCCGAATCGTTTGAACGCGCTCTGTGCCATGCGTTTGACTGAAGTTTCGTCGGCGACGTTGACTTCCACCGCCAACGCTTCGGCGCCGATGGTTTGCAGCTCGCTCACCACCGCTTGGGCTTTTTCGGCCTGCAAGTCGGCGACGACAATCTTCGCGCCTTCGTGCCCCATCATTAGTGCGGTCGCCCGGCCGATCCCCTGAGCCGCGCCAGTAATCACGGCAACTTTGTCCTTGAGTTTCATGGCATCACCACCCCGCCGTTAACGTGAAAGGTTTGGCCGGTAATCGCCGCGCTTTCCGGCGTCGTTAGAAAATAATACATCTCAGCCAAATCTCGCGGCAGCGCGGTGCGGCCGAGCGGGATCTGCGACCACCAACGCAGCTTGCGCGCTTCGAGCGATTCTTTCTCCATTACCCGCGGCGTGTCCGTCGGTCCCGGCGCGACGGTGTTGGCGCGCACCAGATCGGGAGCCAACTCTAATGCCAACGATTTAGTGAAGGTAATGATGCCGGCCTTCGCCGCCGCATAGGGCGTGCGCAAGGCCGAGCCGGTGACGCCATAGTTCGACGCCGTGTTGATGATCCTTCCGCTTTTTTGTTTTTGCATGAGCGGCGCAACTTCGCGGCACATGAGAAACGTTCCTTTCAAGTTGGCGTGCATCACCTCTTGCCACTGCGCCCAGGTAAACTCTTCGATGCGCTTGGTATACGCGCTGCCGCCAGCGATATTGGCAAGTATATCGATGCGGCCAAATCGTTTTGCCACGTCGGCAACCGCCGCCTTCACTTGCCCTGCCACGGTCACGTCGAGCGCCAACGCATCGGTCTGGCCGCCGGCGGCGGCAATCTCGCTCTTAACTGTTTCCGCCGCGCCTCGGTCGTAGTCGGCGATGATAACTGTAATGCCGGCAGCCGCCAGGCGATGCGCCACCGCGCCGCCAATGCCGCCGCCCCCTCCGGTAATGAGTGCTACTTGAGTCAAAGTTTACCTCCCGAATAAATCGCTTCAATCTCACTTTGATAACCCGCCGACACCACACTGCGCTCGACTTTTACATTTTGGAAATGATTGATGCTGCGTACCTCGGCCGGAAAGTCGCCGTCCATCACGATGATTTGGCGAATCCGCTCGTACTGTTCGAGCCGTTCGTTGACGCGCTCGACCTGGCTCCAAAGCGCGGTGTGAATCTCATGCGCCGACAAACTCGCCAACTCACGATGACACGATGCGCTAATCTTTTGCCGGTCGGCAACCAACAACGCCGCGATAAACGGCCGGCGGTCGCCGACCAGCACCGCCTGGCGTTGGAGACCGAGGGAAACCAAGCCGAGCAGAACCTGGCGCACCAGCGTGGCGAAGTTATTCCAAGTAACCGCTTCGAAGCCGGCGCCTTTTTGGATTTTGATAAAAGTGCGCTCGCCCAGTTCAGCCGCGCGCTGGAAAAAGATTTGCCCAACCTGCAGACCTGTAATCGCCGAATTCGCTTCGCTCATAGGTTGGTTGTCCGGCTTTGGTATGAATAATGAGTCACGTACAATGGGTCTTGTTCACCACGAAGAGGGCAAGGCACGCCTTGCCCCTACATTCGAAATTTCTTGGCAATCTTATTTTGTGTTCTATGCGTTCTTTGCGGCTAATCATCCGATTCCGAAATTCCGATTCGTGGTTAATACACTTTCTCAATAAACCCGAAAGCCCGCACACAATTGCGTGAAATGCGCCGGATCGTATTTCGAGCGCGCCGGGTCGGCGATTTTTTTCAAGCCACGAATTTCCTGGCGCCGAGCGTAGGTATCGAGCAACGCGTTGGCGATGTCGTCCATATGGCCTGGCAGATACTTGCGCGCCGGCAGCGCCAAACGCAACAGCTCGGCGCCGCGCGCCACTTGGCTCGGCGCCAAGGGCGGCCCGCGGGTGATACGAACACCGCTGGATTGATAGAGAAACGCCGCCAACGCTTCGGCGGGAAACTGTTCGGCTGGCAACTCCGGCAGGATTTTTTTCAAGGAACCTCTGAACAACTGCCCTGGAAGCAGGGCAGCGGAGGATAGATCGTTTTTTTCGTAATGAGTTACAGTTTTTGCGAAGTTATATCAGATTACATTTTGCTCTCGTGGTTAATAGGGTCCTTAGTTTT
>SHYW01000075.1 GCA_009692615.1 Deltaproteobacteria bacterium
CATAAAGCTCCACTGTGAACATCCTTCCAGCCTCCCGATGCCATTCAATAACATCGAGACAGCCTACAGGACCGGTACACTTTTGACCCGCCATTTTCTGCCAGATCTTTGCCGGTTCAGTGGTACACTTTACGCCCGCGATTTATAACGGTAGAAACCGGATTGCTTGTGGGCCGCCAAGAGCGCTGGCGGCAAACCGCCGTGGAGCAGCCGTTCCGGAAGCGTCCTGCCGAAGGTCGATAATTCTTCCCACATAACTGGCAGCAGTTGAACGTCGCGTTTGCGACCGGTCCGGGTATCGCGGAATTTTCTGCTGGCCGCTAGAGTCGATGATCCGGTCGCAAGCAACCGCAGGTTGGGGAAAAGATCGGCGCCGATTTTGAGCAGACGGGTGGGATCGCGCAACTGATGAATCTCATCGAAGACCAAGGTTTGTTTGCCGCAGGTTCGATAGAAAACCTCTGGGTCTCGGACCATGTCCTCGACGGAGGGTAAGTCGCAGTTCAAATATAAGACCTGCTTCGGGTCCAGACTCTGCGCCAGCGTAGTCTTGCCAGAGCGCCGAACACCGGAAAGCCAGACGATTGGCGCCTCGCGCCATGCGCTTTGTAGGCGATTGAGCCAAAAGGGTCTTGGGAGCATGCTACCGTAGTATGCAAATAGTCGGACTAAATGTAAAGTACACTAGCATGACGAGAAATTCACGACGAAGCTTCTGAGTCTCTGCCCAACGTGACAAATACCTGCCTTAGCGGTATCTCGGCAGGCTCGAGGCGTTTGCCAACCGCCGGCGATTTTCAGATTGACGGCACCAGCTCAAAATCGATCTCGCTGCGAAACGCATTGATCTTCGCCACTCTCACCCGCACGTTGTCGCCTAATTTAAATTTCCGGCCGTGGCGGCGGCCTTTGATCAGGTATTCTTTTTCGTAGTAGTCGTAGTCGTCGTCGGTGAGGGTGGCGAGTTTTACCAAACCTTCGACGAAATAGTCGTCGAGTTCGACGAACAGGCCGAAGCTCACCAGGCTGTTGACGAAGCCGGGGAACTCTTCGCCCATCTTAGTCATCATGAACTGGGCTTTTTTCAGGCTGACCATGTCGCGTTCGGCGTCCATGGCGTGGCGCTCGCGTTCGGAGGTGTGCTTGCCGGATTCTTGCAACGTGCGCAGGAGTTCTTCGCGGTCGTTGGCTTTGAGTTTCTCTTCGCACATGACGCGGTCGAGCATGCGGTGGACGATTAGATCGGGATAACGGCGGATCGGCGACGTGAAGTGCGTGTAACAAGTGGAGGCCAAGCCGAAGTGGCCGATGTTTTCCGGCTGGTAGACCGCTTGTTTCATGGAGCGCAAGAGCACGCGGTTGATCACCCGTTCTTCGGCTTTACCGCGGGCGGATTCCAGCAGCCGCTGTAATTCTATCGGCGGCAGATTTTCTTTTTTCTGCGGCAGACGATAGCCGAGGCTCAACAAAAACGGTTCAAGAGCTTCGAGCGCTTCCGGGTCCGGCGCTGCGTGGACGCGGTACAGCGTGGGAAATTCTTTCTTCGCCAGCTCACGGGCCACCGCTTCGTTGGCGGCGATCATGAATTCCTCGATAATCCGGTGCGCGATGTTGCGCTCGGCGCGGACGATATTTTCCGGCAGCCCCTGCAAATCGAGAATGATTTCCGCTTCCGGTAAATCGAAGTCGAGATTGCCGCGCGCTTTGCGGTTGTTGAAGATCAGCAGCGCCAACTCTTCCATCAGCAGAAATGCATCGAGCAAGTTTCGATAGCGCTCTAAGCATGCGGCGTCCTTGTCGACTAAGATCCGGCGCACGTCGGTGTAAGTCATGCGCTCGTGGCTGCGGATGATCGAATTAAAAAAACGGCTGCGCACGACTTCGCCTCGGGCGTTGAATTCGATGGCGGCGGTTTTGGTCAACCGGTCTTCGTTGGGATTCAAACTGCAAATGCCGTTGGACAGCGCTTCGGGCAACATCGGAATCGCCCGGTCGGGGAAATAGACGCTGGTGGCGCGGGCGTAGGCTTCCTGATCCAACGCCGTGTCGGGCCGGACGTAGTAGGCGACGTCGGCGATGGAGACGAAAAGCTCGTAGCCCTTGTCTAATTTGCGGACGTAAACCGCGTCGTCGAAGTCGCGGGCGTTTTCACCGTCGATGGTAACGATCGGTAACTCGCGTAGATCTTCGCGTTGGGCGACTTCTTCCGACTTGATTTCGTAGGAGGTCTCTTTCACTTCGCGATGCACTTCCGGCGGAAAACTAGTGGAGAAGCCGTAGCGAAAGATGATCGACTGGGCTTGCACTTCCGGGTCGTCGGGATCGCCCATGACATTGACAAACGTCGCTTGCGGCGGCGACATGGCGGTGCCGAAGCGGCTGATCTCGGCGGCGATCACTTTGCCTTCTTCCAGCTTGACGTTGGGATGCAGCAGCGGCATGGCGGCGATGCGCGGGTCCATCGGCACGAGGTAGCCTTGGCCTTCGAATTGCTCGTAGCTGCCGAGCAAGCGCTTTTGCGCGCGCTCGATCACTTGCATGACATGGGCCTCGCTGCCGCCGCGCTGCTTGCGGTCGATGCGCACCATCACTTGATCGCCGTGCATGAGCCGGCGCATCTCTCGGCGGTTCAAATAAATGTCTTCGGCGTCTTTGTCTTCGGGGATCAAAAAGCCAAAGCCGTCGGGATGGGCTTGGACTTTGCCGCGAATCAAGTTCTGGCGGTCGGGCAGAGCGTAGTGATTTTTTTTCAGGCGTACCAACCGGCCGCTGCGGCATAGCTCGCGCAAGGCATCGGCGATCGCTTGCAGTCCGTCGCGCTCGAAACCGCCGCGGCGCTGGATTTCCGCCGGCGTTAAGCGCTCGCGCGGTTGGTTGGCGAAAAGGCCGAGAATTTTTTCCTGCGCGCCTTTGGCGGATTGTTTATTCATTGACGTGGCTCAAGCTTCTACTGTAACCGCTGGGTTTTCAATCGAGTGAAAACGTTCTGCAACGAGCGAAAATATTTCAGCTGCGTCGCCCGTTAGGATTTCTCATTGCTCGACTCATCGGCCAACTCGGCCATCAACCAGTCGTCGGTCATGTCGGCGGGCCGGGAGATTTCCGCGAACGGGACATCGCGCTTGATCGAATCGAGAATGGCGCGGGCGGTGCCGATGAAGTCGACCATGACCAGCAATACGATGATCGCTTTGCGGCGCTCCGCGGTGCGGATCAGGCCGACTTCTTCGTAGGACTCGAAGATAAATTTAACGTAGGCGATATGTTCGGGGGCGATTTCCAAATAGATAGCTTGCAGGTCCATAAAGATCTCTAACGATTGAAGAAGCGGTCCAAGACATTGGGCAACCAGCCTTTGTTGTCGCGGTTGTCTGGACTGGTTTGGTTGCCTGGAGTCGGTGCATTGCGCTCGCGCTCGCGCGGCGCCGCGCCGCCGCGCAGGAATTGCGCCAGGATGCGATTGTCGAGGCGGATTCTGATGTTGGGAATCGTGCCGTCGATGCGGAAGGTAATCGCCAGCCGGCCACGCCGGTCGAGAAGGTAACGCAGCACGCGGTAGTCGCGCTGTATTTCCTGAGTCAGCCGCGGCGACAGCACGATCAAACCGTTCCAGCGGGTGGTGCGATCGAGGCCGATCCAACCGGCGCCGGTGATCGTGTAGTCGGGCGTCACGATGATCAGATTGTCGCTGCGCAGACGTTGCGCTTCAAGCGTAAAATCAATCTTGAGCGAATCGAAAACCGTGTCGCTATGGCTGGCCAAGTTGGCAAACGCCGCCGGCAGGCGGGCCGTGGATTGGGCGGAAACGCCGGCGCCGCTGCTGCGCAACAACAGTTGGTTGATCAAATTGAAATCCTTGATCGCGCCATGTTGTGCCGCCGCCGCGCCGGAACCTTTGAACGCGAATGGGGTCTTCTTATCCGCGCTCGCTTCGCTGACGGTGAATTCGCCGTGGCCGTTGAGTTGGCCCTGAAGGCGGTCACGGATGAGCGGCAACAACCGCGCGCTCAGTGCGCGCAATTCCAAGTCCTCGACTTGGGTCGACAGTTGGACAGCGCCGCCGGCGCCGGCGTTGGCGAGATAACCGTCGGCGCGTACCATGCCGTCGAAGGCGCGCAGCGAAAGTTTTTTGATAGTCAGTCCGGTGGCGGACCAGGCGAGTTCGGCGTTGAGGTCGCGAAAATCGATTTCGGACAACTGGCCTTGCTCGGCTCGCACCGTGGCGTCCAGGGCCAGCGCGCCGTCGGTTATTTTCGCCGTGCCGTTGGCGCGCAAATTTTTCAGTAGCAGCGCCGGACTTGCCACCAAGGCCGGCAAGTCGGCGAGATTCACTTGCGCCGAGCGCAGTTGGTAGTTCACGCTGGGCTCGAAGAGATTCGCTGCGACAGCGTCGAGGACGAGGTCTGAAGCGCCGAGGCGAAAGCTGAAGTTATCGAACTTCGCCTGCTGTCCGCTGAATTGAATTGTTCCGTTGGCGCGCTCGATGCTTCGACCGCTGGGCGCGAGCTTGAATTCACCGCCGCTAAGTTTGAAATATCCGCCGACGCGCCATTCATTGTCGCCGGAGCCGGGCCGGGTGCGCTGATCGACGACGATATTCAAATCGCTGCGCCCGGCGCTGGCGACAATGGCGCCGGGCGCGAGCCATTCGCCCCAGCTCGCGAGCGGCGCTTGGCTCTGGTAGAGGCGCAGCTGTAGTTTGGCGTCGTCGCCGGCGTCGATTATGCCGCTGAAACCGATGCGGCTCGCGCCGCTGGCGATTTCAGATTGGCTGATGAAGAATAAATTTTTCTGCCGGCGCACCCGGGCGCGAATCTCGGCCGGCCGGTCCAGCGGCTTTTGCAGCCAGTTCTGATAACGCCAATCGCTTTTCTCACCGCGCACCAGGGCGCCAAAACGCAAATGATCCCAGCTGCCTTCGAAGCGGCTATAAATCGCGATGGCGCCGTCAGTGACCAGCGCCGGAGAAAAATTTTGCCGAAACCAGCGTAGCTTGCGCAGATGCGCCATGGACAATGGTTGGAGCGTCAGATTGCCCTGCACTTCCGCGTCTTCCCAGGTTCGCTTTTCGGAAAAAGCCACACTGCCGGTAACCTTGGCGTTGTACTCCGACGAACCGAAGAGCGGCGCTTGGAGCAGGATGTTTTCCAGCCGCGGCCGCGCCAAGGTTCCAGTGGCTTTGGCTCGTAAGGACATGGGGCCGGTGACGTCGAGTTCTCTGGGAAGTTTTTCCCGCAGCGTGGCGACGGCGCGGGCGACCAGCGGGACGTGGAGTGCCGCGAGTTGAATGGTTAGGTTCATTTGCCGCGTCTGCCAACTCTCGCCGGGCCGTGTGCGGCCGAGCCGGCCGCTGATATGAATGTCTTGGCCGAGGCTTTCGACCAAGCTGGCGGCGAAACGCAGCCGTGTCGTGCGCGCCGGATCGAGACCGCTCAACTTGAAATCGACATCGCGCAGTTGCAACTCCGCCGCTTCCTTGACCGAGCGATCGAGATAGATCATCTGGCCGTCGTCGATGCGGACGGCGTCGATGTCAAAACTTAGGCTGCTCGGCGGGCGCGGTTTGGCGAGGGGCGCGAAGACTTCGTGGCGTTGCGCTAGCAAGGCCAGATTGTGCAGGCCGGTTTCGTCGGTGATGATTTGCAACTCCGGTTCGATGAAGCTCAGCGAGTCGAAGACGATGCGGCCCCAGAGCAGTTGGCGCAGGCTCAAGCCAAGGATCAGCTGACGCGCGCGAATCACCGGCGTGGCGGCAAAACGGGGATCGTCGTCGATGCGCAGCTCATTGGCGGCAAATCCCGGCCAGCCGAATAGGTGGACTTCCAAGCTGGCAAAGCTGACTTCCTTGCCGAGCAGTTTGCGCAGTTCGCGTTCCACGGTTTCGCGCTGACGGTTGGCGAAGATGTTGAGCGCCATTACGAGCATGGCGGTTGCCATGAACGCGGCGCCAACAGTGACGACAAGAATTTTTCGCGGGCTTTTCATCGCGGCAGCGATGACGGCAAGAAACAAATTCCAACAACCTCACGGTTGCGATGTTTGCGGGCGCAATTCAAACGCGGGCCCGAGGGCGCTGGCATGGAGTTCAATGAACCCGTTCGACAATGGTGGCGATGCCCTGGCCGACGCCGATGCACATGGTCGCCAGGCCGTATCGGCTGCCGCGCTTTTTCATCTCGTGGATCAGCGTGGTCAGGATGCGCGCGCCGCTGCAACCGAGGGGATGGCCCAGGGCGATGGCGCCGCCGTTGACGTTGACCTTGTTGAGATCGATGCCGAGCTCGCGCACGCAGGCCAATACCTGGGCGGCGAAGGCTTCATTTATCTCCACCAGATCGATCTGCTCGATGGTCAAGCCGGCGCGCTTAAGCGCTTTTTGGCTGGCCGGGATCGGGCCGATGCCCATGTAGTTGGGATGCACGCCGGCGGAAGCCGAGGCGACGATGCGCGCCAGCGGCTTGAGCTTTAACTTTTCCGCGCGCTCCGGTGTGGTCACCAGCAGTGCCGCGGCGCCATCGGAAAGCGGCGATGAGTTGCCGGCGGTCACCGAGCCGCCTTTCTTGAACGCCGCTTGCAGTCCGGCGAGGATCTCCAAAGTAGTGTCGCTGCGCGGTCCTTCGTCCTTGTCATGCACCAGCGCAGCGCCCTTGCGTTGGGGAATTTCGAAGGGGACTATCTCGTCTTTGAGCCGGCCGTCTTGCTGCGCTTTGAGAGCTTTCTGATGGCTCGCCAAGGCCAGCTTGTCTTGGTCTTCGCGGCTGATGGTGTATTTGTCGGCGACGTTTTCGGCGGTCTCGCCGTTGTTGATCAGCGAATAAAGTTCGCCCATGCGCTTGTTGGGAAAACGCCAACCGAGGGAGCTGTCGTACATCTGCACGTCGCCGCGTTGGAAGGCGCCGGCCGGTTTACCCATGACCCAGGGGCCGCGGGTCATGCTCTCGACGCCGCCGGCGACAAAGATCTCGCCGTTTTCCGTCTGCACGCAGCGCGCCGCCTGGTTGACCGCTTCGAGGCCTGAGCCGCATAAGCGATTGACCGTCGCGCCGGGAATGGTGTAGGGCAGGCCGGCCAACAGCGACGCGTTGCGCGCGACGTTGCGCGAATCTTCGCCCGCCTGGTTGGTGCAGCCGAAGTAGACATCTTCGATTTGGTCTTTGTCGATGCCGGTGCGCTCGACCATTTTGGCGATGATGTAGGCGGCCAGATCATCGGTGCGGATGTCTTTGAACATGCCGCTGTGACGACCCATGGGTGTGCGCACGGCTTCGACGATGACGGCTTCTTTCATGATTTCACCTGGCCTTCGGAGTAATTGTAAAATCCCCGGCCGTTGGTTTCGCCGAGAAATCCCGCGATGACTAATTTTTTTAACATCGGCGCCGGCCGATAGCGATCGTCGCCGGTCTCGCGCTGCAAGCCTTCGAGGACGGCGAGGACTTCGTCGAGACCGATTTGATCGGCCCACTTGAGCGGGCCTTGCGGATAATTGACGCCCAGGCGCATGGCCACGTCGATCTCTTGCGCCGAGGCGACGCCTTCTTCGAGACTGCGCGCGGCTTCGTTGACGATCAAACTTAGAATCCGCGGGAAGGTCAGACCCGGCGCGTCTTTGACCCGCACGGTGTCTTTGCCGAGGGATTTAAACAGCTGCTCGGCTTGCGCCAGCGCCGGTTCGCCGGTTCTCAGGCCGCCGGTGAGTTCGATCAATTTGCGATCCTTGAGCGGATAAAATGTCGCGAAGCCCACCAAGCGTTCGGGTTTCTTGATCCACGAAGCCATCTGGGTCGTGGTGTTGCGCAGGCAAGCGCTGACGATGATCGACGCTGCCGGCAACGAGGCGTCGAGCCGTTGCAGCACGGCGCGCTTTTTATCTTCGGCGCCGCTCTCGGTGTCGATGACGAAATTCGCCGTGGCGCTCACCGCGGTGGCGTCGCTCAACTGGCTCGCATCGAGGCCGTTAGCCTGACTGAGGGCGAACAGTTCTTCCGCCAGCCGGCTCTTGCCGATGATCGCGACGCTACTTTTTGCCATGGCTGTAAAATCCCCGTCCGGTTTTGCGCCCGAGATTGCCGCCCGCGACCATGCGCTGCTGGATCGGGCTCGGTCGAAATCTTGGGTCTTCGAAGAATGAGCGGTAGAGCGATTCCGTCGCGGCGAAGTTGATGTCGTTGCCGATCAAGTCCATGAGTTCAAAAGGCCCCATGCGGAAATTGCCCGCCTCTTTCATGATCCGGTCGATGGTTTCCACCGAGGCGTCGCCGTCGCCGAGCAGGCGTAACGCTTCATTGTAGAACGGCCGGGCGACGCGGTTGACGATGAAGCCCGGCGTGTCTTTGGCGCGCGCGGGCGTCTTGCCCATGGCTTTCATCAGCGCAGTGGCTTTTTCCATGGTCGCAACGCTGGTGTGATCGCCCTGGATCACTTCGACCAAGGCCATCAGCGGCGGCGGATTGAAAAAATGTAGCCCGAGGACGCGCTCTTGATGTTCGGTCGCGGCGGCGATGGCGGTGACGTTGAATGACGACGTGTTGGTCGCCAGCAAGGTCTGCGGCTCGCAAATGGCATCGAGTTGCGTGAAAATATCGCGCTTGAGTTCGAGTTTTTCCGGTGCCGCTTCGATCACTAGAGCGCTGCCCTTGGTTTCTTTGAGGTCGGTGCTGGTGCGGAAGCGGCCGAGAATCTCTTGCTCTTGTTCGGCGCTCAACTTGCCGCGCTCGCGGCTACCTTGGAGAAAGCTCTTGATTTTGCCCATGCCGACATCGATGAACTCTTGCTTGATGTCGTAGAGCAGCGTATCGAATCCGGCTTGGGCCGCCACTTGAGCGATGCCCGCGCCCATGGTGCCGGCGCCTAGAACTGCGATTCGTTCGGTTTGGTTGGCCATATTCTAATCGTTTCGGGTTTCGGGTTTAGAGTTTCGGGTTCCGACTCGAACCCCGGAACTCGTAACGCGAAACTATTTTCCGGTAAACACCGGAGTTCTTTTCTCCAAGAACGCTTTCACGCCTTCGTCATAGTCGGCGCTGCGGCCGGCGATTTCTTGCAGGTGCGCCTCGTATTCGAGGTCGGCTTCGACATTCGGCAAATTAGCGTGATTGACGGCGCGTTTGATCAGGCCGATGCCGCGCGGCGCTTTGGCAACCTGTTCGGCAATCGCTCGCGCCGAGGCGGCGAATTCCGCCGCGGGAAAAACCCGCGCGACCAGACCGATGCGCTGAGCTTCCTTGGCGTCGACGGTGTCGCCGAGCAATAACAATTCCATCGCTTTGCTGAGCCCCACCAGCCGAGTCAAAATAAAACTGCCGCCGGAATCCGGCGCCAGGCCGACGCGCACGAAGGACTGAATGAACTTCGCGTCTTCCGAGGCGACGCGCAGATCGCAAGCGAGGGCGAAGTTGCAACCGGCGCCGGCCGCGACACCATTGACCGCGGCGATGACGATTTTTTCCATGCCGCGAATCTGGCGGATCATCGGATTGTATTTTTCCCGCAGTGACGCGCCCAACGAACCTTTTTGCTCGGGAGTGCGGCCCTTCAAATCTTGGCCGGCGCAAAAGGCTCGGCCCGCGCCGGTGATCATGAAGCAGCGCACTTCCTTGTCGCGCTCGCCGTCGCGCAGTGCTTCGAGCACCTCTTTGTTCATCTGCGGAATAAATGCATTCAACGACTGGGGCCGATTGAGCGTGATCGTCGCCACACCGTTTTGCTTTTCGTAGATGATGGTTTCGTAGGCCATGGCCGATTACTTGCCTTTGAATTCTGCTTTGCGTTTTTCGAGAAAGGCTTTCATGCCTTCGGTGCGGTCTTCAGACGCAAACAACAGATAGAATGATTTCCGTTCGAATTCCAAACCTTCGTCGAGAGCGCTGTTGGCCGCTTTGAGCACGGCTTCCTTTGCCGCTTTGATCGCCAGCTGCGGCTTGGCGGCGATTTTCTTGGCGATATTTTTCGCCTCTTCTAGACATAGCTCGCCGGGCACGACGCGATTGACCAAGCCGAGCCGCTCGGCATCCGCGGCGTTGAGCATGTCGCCGGTCAAAACCAATTCCATGGCGCGATGCTTGCCGAGCACGTGAGTTAAACGCTGAGTTCCGCCGCTACCGGGTATGATTCCTAAATTCACTTCCGGCTGGCCGAAGCGGGCGTTCTCCGCCGCGACGATGATGTCGCAGCTCATCGCCAGTTCGCAGCCGCCGCCCAAGGCGAAGCCGTTAACCGCGGCGATCACCGGCTTGGCAATCTTGTTGATCTTGTCACGGTAGGCGAGCCGTTCTTGAATTCTTTCGTCAAACGGTCCGCGCTCGGCCATTTCTTTTATATCCGCGCCGGCGGCGAAGACTTTTTCTCCACCGGTGACGACGATGACGCGGATCTCCGCGTCCCGATCGAGTTCTTGCATCGCTAGCGAGAGGTCTTTTACCAGTCCGTAGGAAAGCGCGTTCAGCGCTTGCGGCCGATTCAATGTGACGACGCCGACGGCGCCGTCTTTTTCGACGATGACGTTTTCGAAATTCATATTAGTTGCGCTTTAAGACATACACTATGGTCGGTGGCGATTCAAGAAATGCTCCGCCGAATGGGTGCCAGGGCGAAGATAGGTTTTCACCACGAAGGCATGGTTCGACGACGCTCACCACAGGCTACGGACACGAAGGGTTCGGATAATTAATATTCCGACCTTCGTGCTCTTCGTGTCCTTCGTGGTGAAAGGTTTTTTGGGGTAAGGCTGCACCGCGCCTGAGATCAGCATCGTTTGACACCCCGGAATCGATTTGCAAGTATTCTCGCATCCATGTCCACCCGGCTCGAACCCGCGACTCGTCACTACGACGAAAAGCTCCAACATATTCTTAAAACCTCGGCGAAGATTTTCGCCGAGAAGGGCTTTCATCACACTTCGGTGCGCGACATTTCCCGCGCTACCAAGATGAGCTTGTCGGGACTCTACTATTACTTCACGACCAAGGAGGAGCTGCTCTACCTGATTCAGGAGCGTTGCTTCGTGACCTTGTTGCAGCACTGGGCGCAGATCGACGCGCCCGACTTGGACGTGCGCGCGCGCATTCGCGCCTTCGCCGAGAATCATCTGGGCTTTTTTCTCCACAACATGCCCGAGATGAAAGTGATGGCGCACGAGGACGAATCGCTCACCGGCGAGTTCGACGACAGGATTCTCGTGCTCAAACGGCGCTATGTTAAAGTGATCATGGATTTGATCGCCGAACTGCAAAAGCAGGACAGCGGCAAAGCCGTCGATCTGCGTCTGGCAACCTTCTCGCTGTTCGGCATGATGAACTGGATTTACACTTGGTACCAGCCCAAGCGCGACGTGCCGTTCGCTCAGCTTATCGAGCAGATGCTGCGGATGTATTTTTTTGGTCTGCTGCGCGCCGGCGATGTTGAAGAAGATTGGTTCGCGGCGCGGGCGAAGAACTCGAAGGATTCATTTTCGATCTGGCAGAACGTGCCGTGAGCTGAGATGAGGGAATTTCTATGAGTCTATTGCGTATCGGCGACCGCGCGCCGGATTTCAAGCTTAAGGGCATTCTTCACGACCAAATCGGCGACTATTCGCCGGCGAATTATAAAAATAAATGGCTCGTGCTGTTTTTCTATCCGGCCGATTTTACTTTCATCTGTCCGACTGAAGTGACCGGTTTTAGTAAGTTGGCTAAAGCGTTCGCGGCCGAAGGCGCCATGGTTCTCGGCGTCAGCGTTGACGCCGTCGACAGTCATCGGTCATGGGCAGTCGAACTGGGCGGTTTGGAATGTCCCTTGCTCAGCGACGAGGCGAAAACCGTCAGCCAGGCTTACGGTGTGCTCGACGAAAAAGAAGGGGTGGCGCTACGCGCTACTTTCATTGTCAATCCCGCCGGCATGATCTGCTATCAAGTGGTCAGCCACGTCAACGTCGGTCGCAGCGTCGAAGAGACCTTGCGCGTGTTAAAAGCGCTGCGCACCGAACGGCTTTGTCCATCGGACTGGAAACCGGGCGATGCGACCGGCGACATTGGCCTCAAATACTAAATTCATTGCCCGCCATGTCTCACGACGCCATCCAACAAAAAAAGCAGGTGATTGAAAGTCGCTCGCGCATTCGCGAGTTTGTCTTCGGCATCCAAGACGGCTTGATCAGCACCGTCGGTTTGCTCGCCGGAATTCAAGGCGCGACGGACAACCGCATCGTCGTCATCGTCACCGGCTTGACCGCGATGTTTTCCGGCGCGATTTCCATGGCTACCGGGTCTTATCTGTCTTCAGGAGCGCAGAAAGATATTTTCGACAAGGAGATCGCCGAGGCCGAGAAGCTCGCCGACCGCGAGCCGTATATCGCGGCTGAAGGACTTCTGAAAGCGCTCGGCGAAGAGGGACTTAGCAAGGAGCAAAGCTACCGCATGGTGAAGACGCTGCTGGCTGAACGCAATGTCTTTCTGCGCACCTTTCAAGAGAAAGTGTTTGGGCTCGGCAGCGCTGAGATCAACCAGCCGTTCAAAGCCGCACTGGTGATGGGGCTGTCGTTCATGGTTGGGGCAGTGATCCCGATCCTGCCGTTTATCGCAATCTCCGGCGCCACGGCGCTTTATCTGTCGGTTTTTTTGAGCGCCATGACGCTGTT
Source organism: Deltaproteobacteria bacterium (assembly GCA_009692615.1). NCBI lineage: Bacteria > Pseudomonadati > Myxococcota > Myxococcia > Deltaproteobacteria bacterium. The sequence goes on from SHYW01000075.1 coordinate 12,617, forward strand.
TGTCGTCGGCGCATTCAAGGGTCATCTCGCCGGCCAGTCGCTGTTTATCTCCGGCGGAAAGTTTTTTCTCATCGCGGTCACCGCGGCCGGGATGGGCTACCTGATCGGTCTCGTTGTGCAGTGGTTCTTTCCCGGCATTTCGATACCGGCGTAGTGCGGCTGCCCTCACCCTTCCCTCTCCCATCGGAATGGGCGAGGGTAAGAAGTAATTAGGCTTTGATAAGACTTCTCAGCAAGGTCAGGTTGTCGCGGTCTTCTTTCAGATCCGGTCCCTTCGGCGTTTCCAAACACATCGGTAATCCCCAAAAGCGCTTGTCGTTCATCAACAATCGAAACGCTTCGACGCCGATGAAGCCTTGGCCAATGTGTTCGTGGCGGTCGACGCGGGAGTGGAATTCTTTTTTCGAATCGTTGAGATGAAACGCGGCGAGCAGATCGAGGCCGATGGCGTCGTCGAATTCGCCGAAGGTTCTTTCGTAGCCTTCTTTGGTGCGCAGATCGTAGCCGGCGGCGAAGGCGTGCTCGGTGTCGAAGCAGACGCGGATGCGCTCGCTTTCTTTGGTCGCGTCGATCATGGCGCCGATCTGCTCGAAGCGGTAGCCGAGATTCGATCCCTGGCCGGCGGTGATTTCCAGCGTGACTTTGACGTTAAATTTCGGACACGCTTTGTGCACTTCGTCCAGCGATTTAGCGATCGTCTTGATGCCTTCGAGTTCTCCCGAGCCGACGTGGGCGCCTGGGTGAGCGATTAAATTCGACACGCCGAGAATTTCGCAGCGTTCCATTTCGTCGATGAACGCCGCGATGGATCGCTTGCGCAGTCCGGCATCGGGCGAGCCGAGATTGAGTAAATAGGAATCGTGGGCGACGACGGATTCGATGCCGGTTTCTTTGCGGTTAAGTTTGAACTGAGCGATCTCTTCTCTGTCCAACGGTTTGGACGCCCACTGGCGCGACGATTTGGTAAAAATCTGAATCGCCTGGCAATCGACTTTTTTGCCTTCGAGAAATGCATTGCCGACGCCGCCGGCGATCGACATGTGGGCGCCTAATAAAGGGCCGCGGGGTTTTGTTGTTTTTGTCATAGAGGTTCTTTTCGATTCCCTCGCCCACGAAGTGGGAGAGGGTTAGGGTGAGGGCGTCCGAAAAATTCCAACCCTCACCCCAGCCCTCTCCCATCGGAATGGGCGAGGGAGAAGAGATCAATGTTGAAAATGCCGTCGCTCCACCAGCGGCAGCGAGATGCTTCCCGCGCTCAGCAGCTTGTCGTGGAATTCGCGCAAGACGAATTTGCTGCCGAGCCGATTCTGTTCTTGTTGTCGCAAACGATTGATGATCGACCAGCCGAGCGCGTAGCCCATTGGCACCGACGGCGATTGACTGTACCAGTTCAGATCGCCGCAGGCTTGTTCGCGCGGGAAGTGCAGCTCGCGGACCATTAAATCCGCCGCTTCGTCATAGCTGAGTTTGCCGGTCTGGGTCTTGACGTCGATGATAATTCTCAGCGCGCGCCACAAGCGGTCTTTCAACATGACGAAGCGGTGTTCTTGGGATTTCAAAAAACCTTGCTCCTGCATGAGCTGCTCGCAGTAGAGCGCCCATCCTTCGTAAAACACCGATGACTCATTCATCAAGCGCGGTAAAGTCGCGGCGGCGGGGGTGCAGTTGGCGATGGAAAATTGCAGATGATGTCCCGGATAACTCTCGTGCACCGAAGTATTCTCCAAGCCGACGTAATTGTGCTCGCGCAGCAAATCGTCGCTGGCGACCGGCGTGACATAGTAGTAGCCGACTTGATCGGCGTCTTTGGGCGAAGGCGAAAGATACGCCGCGAAGGGAATCTCGTGGCGGCGAAACACCGGTGTGTGGACGACGTGAAGCTCTTCCTTGGCGGGAAAGCTGACGAGTTTCTTTTCGCGCACGAAATCCCGCGCCGCGCTCATCGCTTTGTCGTAGACGGATAAAATTTCTTCGGCGGACGGGTGGTTTTCCTGGATCGCTCTGGCTACCGCTTCGACGCCCTTGCCCGGCCCGAGCTCGTCGGCCAAGGCTTCGAGCTCGAGCTTGGTCTTGGCGAAAAGGCTCTCGCCGAATGCCAGCAAACTTTGGGCGTCGTGGTCGAGAAAGTGTTTTTTCTTGAGCAGCAAATTGAAATGTTCTTCACCGACCGCGTAACTAGCGTTGCTGCGCGGCAGTAGGTGAGTTTCGAGAAAATTGGCAAAGTCATTGATTGCGCTTTTCGCCTTGTCGATGGCGGCAGTGAGCGTGTTGGCGTCGATGGCCGCGGCTTGCACTTTCGGATGTTCAGGCAGGCTGTCGAGAAAGCTGATGCCGCCTTTGGCGCCCTCGATGGCGTTCTCGGTCCAGAGCTTGGGCGGGTTGGCGTCTTTACGATTTAGATTGGTAATGCCCTGCTGGATCAGCGCCGGCGTGCGGTTGAGGCGGCTCAACAAATTGCCGGCGAGATCGTTGGTGGCGCGCACGGTGAGAATATAAATCGCTTCAATGGGATTGTAGGTGTCGGGTTGTTTGAGACGATAGTCTTCCTTGGCCTGCTCGTAACTTTGGATCGTCAGCCGTCCTTCGAGCAAAGCGTAATCGATGGCTTCGTCGACAGTCAATTCCACTGGCGAGATTTCCCGCAGCTTGCGCAGCGATTCGTTGACAAAAATCTTCTCGGCCTTGAAAGTCTTGTCCGAGTAATCGTTGAGTAAGTGATCGAACCCTTCGACGCCGTAATAGATGGCATCGGTCGGGTGGAGGACGAAGTATTGTTTGAAATAGCGGTTGCAGAATTCGGCGAACTTGGACATGCAGGTGCAATAGCACCGATAGCGCGTTGACGCAATTTTTCCGTTGGAGAAAGTTGCTAGACCTGGCGTATATTGACGCCATCTACCCTGCGTTGCTGAGAAGGAGGTAAATCTTGGGCTGTCGAATTCCGCTGTATCGGTTGATCGCGTTGTTCGCGATCGCGCTTGGAGTGCCGTCGGCGCGTGGCGCCGAGGTGTCTCAACGGTCGTCCCAGTGGGAGGCGACGCTGGAGGCGGCGAAGAAAGAGGGCAAGGTCAATATTTACATGTACCGCTACGGCAAGGTGCTGGATGTATTTCGTAGCGACTATCCGGAAATCCGTCCTTATTTGTTGACCGGCACGGGGGCGCAGATCACGACGCGGATTCTTTCCGAACGGCGAGCGGGAAAATTTCTCGCCGACGTGGTCGGCTTGGGATCGTCCAACTACCGGCTGCTGCACCAGCAGGCGAAGATTCTCGATCCGATCCAGCCGGCGTTGATGCTGCCCGAGGTCGTCGACACCTCGCGCTGGTACGGCGGCAAGCACCGTTATCTCGATGCCGAAGGGAAATATGTTTTCGGATACATGACCAACGCCAGCTCCGGCCAGCTCTATTACAATACCGCAGCGGTGAATCCCAAGGAGCTGACCTCCTACTACGATCTGTTCAAGCCCAAGTGGAAAGGCAAAATCGTCGCTCTCGATCCCCATCCGCGCACGGAATTCGGCACGACCATGCAGTTCTTTTATTACAATCCGGAGCTTGGACCGGGGTTTATTCGGCGCTTGTTCGGCGATAAGGATCTTACTTTTAGCCGCGACAGCCGGCAGATGATCGACTGGCTCGGGCAGGGCAGATTCTCCATCTGCCTGGGCTGTTCCGGTGCGCTCAAGGCGAAGAACCAAGGCTTGCCGGTGGATATATTCGACAGCAGCCTGTGGAAAGAAGGCGCTAGTTTTTCGGTTGGCGGCGGTACGCTGTCGATCCCCAGCCAAGGGCCCCACCCCAACGCCGCCAAGGTTTTTGTCAACTGGTATCTGTCGCGCAGAGGACAAATCGCGATGCAAAAACTTGGCGACCCCGACGAGCCGCCCAATTCGGCACGCAGCGATATTCCCAAAGACGATGTCATGGCGCAGCATAAATTGATTGAAGGGCGCAAATATTTCGACGCCATCCGCCCCGAGTTCGAGGATGTCGAGAGTGCGTTCAAGATCGCCATTCAGGCGATGGACGGGCGCTGAAACTTGAAGGGTAATAAAATTTCTAGACTTAGCACTTTGGATGATCCCCCCTTTGAAAAAGGGGGGAAAGGGGGGGGGGTCTTCAGCGCATAAAATTCAAATCCCCCTCATTCCCCCTTTTTCAAAGGGGAATGTTCAGAGGATCGACGCACACGAATTGCTGAGTCGGGACAGTTGATTGACATGAGGCCTAAGCGATCTGCTGCAATAATTCGCCGTGCGCTTTTCGCAGCGGGCGTGATTTTCGCGATGGCGCATCTCCCCGCTGTCCAGGGCGCCGAGACGGCGAGTTTAATCGACGGCGCGCGAAAGGAAGGCGCGTTGACGATCTATTCGTTGTTGGCCGTGCCGGATCATTCGCGCATCGTCAATCGCTTTCGGGAGAAATATCCGTTCATTGAAGTCTCTTTGATTCGCCCCGGCGCGAGCGAGAGAATTACCAGTCGGGTCGTAAGCGAGGCTCGGGGCGGGCGCCATTTGGTCGACATTGTCGGCGTCAGCCGGCTCAACATGATGTACTTGGTGCAGCGCGGCTTGATGCTTAGTTACGAGTCGCCGGAACGGCGCGCGTTCGACGCGGCGTTCAAAGACCAGCGCGGCTTTTGGACCGCGTTCTACGTCAATCCCGAAGTGCTGGCCTACAACACGCATATGGTCGCGCCTACGAGCGCGCCGAAAAATTATCAGGAACTGTTGGAGCCGCGTTGGCGCGGCCGGTTGGTGTTGGAACAGACGGCGGTGGAATGGTTCGCTTCGCTAGTCCAGCATTGGGGTGAGGAGCGCGGCATCGCTTACATGCAAGGCTTAGCGAAACAGCAGCTCAAGACTCTCAATGGCAATACGTTGATCACACAATTGGTCGCCGCCGGCGAGCACGCTGTGGCGATTTCTCTCAACGGGCCGCGCGTCGAGTTGACCAAGCAGCGCGGCGCGCCGATCGATTGGCAGGCCATGGATCCGATGGTCGTCGATGCTGTCACGATCGGCATCGCCGCCAACGCGCCCCATGCCAACGCGGCGAAGTTGTATCTCAATTTCGTCCTGTCGCGCGAAGTGCAGCAAGGCTTGCTCGAAGAGCAGTTCGTCAAGCCATCGGGCCGCAGCGACGTGAAGTCGGCGTTCATGACCAAGATTCGCGCCGCGCGGGTGCAGATGATTTCAGTCAATGAAACCATTGCCGAGCATTGGGAGCGCTACGAAAAACGCTTTCAGCAGATATTTGCCATTCAATAAGCGACGAGAAAAGGATTCGCCGATGGAACTGACACTGCTGGATTACTCAATCGACAGCATCGCGTGGGATGAGCGCAGCGAACTCGCGGGCAAGTCTCTGTTTCTTTCTCGCGCGGAGTTGCGGTTTTTGCTTAGCGATTTGAGTCATGGCGTGCAGGTCGACTTTGAACTTGTGCGGCCGGGTGAGTCGACGCGCATCGTTCATGTTCTGGACACTGTGCTGCCGATCGCCAAATTGTCGGATGACCTTTGCGCCTTCCCCGGTTTCGATGGACCGGCGCAATTGGTCGGCAGCGGGACGACGGTTCGCTTCAAGAATCTTTTGGTGACGGTGACGGGTCGATTCCCCGACTTCGCGGCGTTGTCGCCGATCGAGAAACCGCGCGAAGGGATTATCGACATGGCCGGCGTCGGTGCGCCGTACTCTTACGGTTCCGATTTCTTCCATTTGGTTGTTTCGTTGACGCCGGATCGTTCGGTTTCCAACGCCGGCTTCGACCAAACACTGCGACAGATGGCGCTGCGCTGCGCGAAATATCTCGCCTCGGTGAAAAAGTCCGGCGTGGAGCCGGCAACGCGGTTCGTTGCGTTGCCGCCAGTGAATAAGGACTTGCCGAAAGTCGTGCTCATCTATCAGGTACAGAGCCAACTTCTTGGGGCGCGGACATTTTACTACGGCGAAGAGATTTCCCGGATCCTGCCCACGTTCGTTCACCCGGCGGAATTTTTCGATGGCGCGCTGGTGAGCGGCAATTTTAAAACCGAGCGCAAGATTCCGACTTCGTTGCATTGCGACAATCCGTTCATCGCCGAACTGCTCGAACGGCACGGCAAAAGTTTGAATTTTCTCGGTGTGATTTTATCGCGCGGCTACAACGACAGCTTCGAGCAGAAAAAAAAGATGGGACTGTGGGTAGCGCGCTTGGCGCGTAATCTCGGCGCCGACGGCGCGGTGGCTTTCATGGAAGGAACCGGCAACGGCACCGTCGACTTCATGCAAACGGTGAAGGCTTGTGAAGATGAAGGAATCAAAACCACCGCCGTGTTGCATGAATCGAACGGGCCGAAAGGTTACGAGCGGCCATTGGTCGATCATCCGAAGGATGCCGACGGCATGATCAGCCGGGGCAACGTGTCGGAGAAAATTTATATTGCGCCGCTGGCCACGGTGATCGGCGGCACGGAGCTGGATTTGCATTTGAAAGCCAAGCACGATCCGCGCCTGCCGTTTTTGTTCGACCCGACGATATTCTTTGGCTCGTATAGCAAGATGGGCGGCACTGGTTTTCGCGCGGTGTATGAAAATTAGTTTAGGCTGGAGGAAGGTTCGAATTCGGAAAATTAACCGCAAAAAGCGCAAAGGGCGCAAAATCGGAATCGGATGTGTAGGGGCAACCCCCTGTGGTTGCCCTTCCGTTGAGGAGGCACGCAGATGAAAGTGCTCCATTATTTGAATCAGTTTTTCGCCGGCATCGGTGGTGAAGATCAGGCTGGGCATGGCGTGGAATTTTTGCCGCGCGCGGTGGGCGTCGGCGCGGAAATTGAAAAGGCGCTGCACGGCCATGAAATTGAATTCGCCACCGTCGCTTGCGGTGACAATTATTATCACGAGGCGGAAGCCGACGCGCTGCGCGCAATTGGCGCTGCCATTGACGAATTTCACCCCGATATTTTTATTGCCGGTCCGGCGTTCAACGCCGGCAGATACGGCATCGCTTGCGCTAAAGTTTGCAGTTGGGTGCGCGACAACTGGCGGATCCCAGCGATCACCGCCATGCATGAAGATAATCCTGGCACTCGCGAGATCGGCCGCTATGTCTTCGTCATTCAAACCGGCGCCTCTACGGCGTCGATGGCGGAAACCCTGAAGCGGGTTTCGCTGCTGCTAGAAAAATTAATCGCCCGGGACGAAAGCGCTGCGGCGAACTTTCGCGCAGAGTATTGCTTGGCGATTGCGCGCCGTTTCACAGTGCGCAGCGATCGGCCGGATTACGTGCGCGCCGTCGACCTCTTGTTAGCCAAGCTTGACCACCGGCCCTACGAAAGCGAGATTCCGTGGGTTGAGTCGGAGCGTCATGCGATTCCTAACCTAAGAGGCGGTTTGAAGAATGCCACCATCGCGCTGGTGACCGAAGGCGGTTTGGTGCCCCAGGGCAATCCCGATCGGCTGGAGAGTTCGCGCGGCTCCAAGTATTTCAAATATTCTCTCGACGGCCGCGACGATCTCAAGCAGGGCGAGTTCCAAGCGATGCACACCGGTTACGACACCTCGACGGTGGATCAAGATCCCGACCGCATCGTGCCGCTCGACGCCATGCGCGTGTTGGAAAAGGCGCAGCGTTTCAAAAAACTCCACGATCACTATTTCGTCACCACCGGCACCGGCGCCATGCCGACCAAGATGGCGGAGCTGGGCGCCGGCATTGCCGATGAACTTTCCAACTCCGGCATCAACGCAGTCTTGTTGACCGCGACGTGAGGCACCGGCACGCGTAGCGGCGCTACGATTGCCAAAGAAATTGAGAAGAAGGGCATTCCAGTGGTGTTGATTACTTGTCTGTCCAACGTCGCCGCGCAGGTTGGCGTCGGCCGGATTGTCGGCGGCAACAAATTCCATTATCCGCTCGGTCGCCCTGAGCTGCCGGCGGCGGAGGAATTGCGTTGGCGCGTGGCGCTGATCGAGAAGGCGCTGGTGTCGCTGGAAACGGCGGTTAAGGAGCCGGAGGTTTTTTAGGCAGGTGTGTCAGCTAGTAACGGCGTTGTCCGTGGAAACTTTTTAACCTATAAGCCCATCATCCAGCATTGTGGATCTATGTTCCCCTCTTTGGAAAAGAGCGGCTAGGGGAGATTTTCTTCCCGCGCATGACGCATTATCCCATGGAAAGGTAATCTGCGACGGAGAAACCCGCCCCACGCATCCTCAAATCCCCCTTGATCCCCCTTTTCCAAATGGGGAAACGCTCAGAACGCTGCCGTTGTCTCACTATCCCGTATGCAACTAACGAGATGCGTCGCGTGACTAGCGTTTTCAAAGTGGAGCGTGGCTAATTTCTATTTGACCGATCATAGCGCGCCGTCGCCAGTGATTTGACTCGCGGTGTCCAACCAATCCAACTCCATCGTCACGCCCAGGAAAAAGCGCCGCACGGTGTCGTCGACTAGCCGGCGCGCGTCTTTGCCGCGCGAGGCGTCGATGATTTCCAGTGCTCTTTGGTACGATTCGATGTCGAGAGGATCGTCGGCGCGTCGGTCGAATTCGCATACCAAGCGGTCCAGGGCCTTGTCGAGGATCGCCATGCCGCCACGATTACGGATGTAGCCGCAGGCGGCGACGAAACCGAGCAAAAATGGGTCGCCGTTCATGACGATGCAGCGCTGGCTGGCGTTGGATTCATACGCTGCGGCGATTTTTGGGTGGACTTCGTTGCTGATGCGCTTCAAGGTTCGGACGATGTCGGTGATGTCGCCGATATTGTCCAAGTAGGGTTGGTTCTCGTCGAGGAAGCGCTCGGTTTCCACCGCGGTGGTGACATTGGCATTGTGGGTAATGAACGCTTGGGTGGCCATGACAATATCCAAGGCGAGAAATTTATCTTTGGGCCGCTGTTCGCCTGGCATCCGGCCGAGATCTTCCCAAATCGGAATGCCTTCGATCTTCAAATGCTCGATCAGCGGCCGTTTCATGATTTCTAGCTGCACGCGCAAACTCATGCGCCGCTGGCTTGAGTTGAACGTCACCATGTAATGCAACAGGCCGGCGAGGCCGATACCGTAAAATATTTCGTAGCGGATGACGCGCTGGAGCAACGCTTCGGTGGCGGCCTGCGGATCGCCGAGTTTTCTGACCGAGTCGGCGACGAAGCGCCAGCCGTCCTCGGGGACGATGCCGTCTTCGACCAGTCGCTCGCGGCGCCAGACCAACAGGATGGCGGTGAGATAACAATAGAGCCGTTGCAAACCGTCGATGATCGAGTAGCGGATGTTGGCGTCGCTAAGCGAGCGCACGCCGCCGGCCCAGCCGATGGCGGCGATTTTACTCTCCGGCATCGCCGCGCCTTCGATAAAGTCGCGAATCAGCCGGCGATAGATCGGATCGGTCATGTGGTCGAAGGGCGGGCGTTGGAAAAAGTTGTCTTTGACCGACAAACGTTGAATATAAGTGCCGAGGGGCTCCAGCACATGGCCGATCTTGCCGTCGGTTTTGCAGTCTTCAACTTCCGGTCCGATGATACTCACCGGCCCCGGCCGCGCCAGCACGGCGGTGAATTCGCCGCTCTTGAGATCTTGCACTAGACTTGTCAGCGCGTCGTGCAGCTTGCGCGCGCGTTCGAGCTTGGTCGGTTTTTTCCCTTGGCGCGCTTTGCCGCGGCTTTGCAAGGTCTTGAGATCTTGTTTAAGCGAACGCGCCGTTGAGCTGGTGTCCGCCGTGTCCGGCCCGCGGGCGCTATATTCGCTCGGGTTGTCGCCGCCGTAATAGTTGGTCGTCATAACTGCCTCCTTGATAAACTTGTCGCTAAAAATGTTAATCGCGAGATTGCCGTTAGCGTGATGAGCGCAGTCGGGAACGTGGTCTCGATGCGGTTTGAAGCAACGCGGACAACGGGTCAAGGCAAAACGTTTGGATGTTCGAGTCTGCAGTTTGGCGTGGATGAGTACGACCCTATTCATCGCGTGGCTGGAATCAACTCCGCCGAAAAAATTGCGCGAACGATCAAGGTGCCGGGTGGATCGAGAAATCTGTTGGCTGAGTCGTAGGTGATGCCGTTGAGGGTCGGCTCGATTAGTTGTGTCGATCCACCTTTCACTACACTATATACAGAAGAATGGTTGCGCCGACAATCAAAATAACTGTACAGCGCCGAATTCTGCGCTGGTTTTCCCGTAGGTGTTTGTCCTATCAAACTGGATCGACACGCAGGTCGGCCGCTACTTTAGGGGTTGACTGCTGGTCGGCACTTGGACGTCGAAGGCGTTGAGCGTCATCGCGACCATGGAATAAAAACCGACGCCGCTGACCAGTTCGACCATGCGCTGCTCGTCGAACAGTTTCATGCCGCGTTCGAAAGTCGCCGCCGACAGTGTTTGGGTGGTGTTCAATTCGAGCGTAATGTCGTAAACCGCGCGCTCGTCTTCTTTAATGAAATTTGGCGTGCGGCGCTCGCGGATGGCGTCGACGATGTCTTGGGCGATGCCATATTGCAGCGCGTGAGGCTCGTGGATGAACCAAGCGTACTGCGCACTGGCCGAGCGCGCCGCGACCAAAATCATTAACTGGACTAAGCGCCGTTCGAGATTGACCCGCGCGGCGAACATATCTTGCAGCTTGAGCGTGCCGGCGCCGAGTTCGGCGTTGCGCAGCCAGACGGCGAAGGGCCCGCGCACTTGGCCGCGCAGGCTTTTGATCTCGTCGTAAATTTTGCGCTGCTCAGTGGAGAGTTTGTTTTCATCGAGTTCGGGTAGTCTGCCCATTTGGTCCTCGTGTCGGATTGTCGTGATCGTGTTCGTGGCTCGTGCTCGTTTCGGGAATTCCGACCACGATCACGCCTTCTTAGGTTCGGCCGGTCAGTTTCCGTCCTTGATCCAACACGCCGAAGGAACGCGGCGACGACGGCATCAAGAAGCGATAACCGTCTTTGACCAAGCGCTCGATATTCTTGCCGTCCGGGTGCGGGTGGCCGCAGACGACGTTATGCTCTTTGCAGATTTTCAAAATGTTATTGATCGCGTCCGCGACCACGGGATGATCGTAGTCACGCGGATGGCCGAGTTCTTGGGATAAATCGCCTTCGCCGATCAAGACCACGCCGATGCCGGAGACTTCTTTTAAAATCTTCGGCAGGTTTTCAATCGCCCGCATCTCTTCGCACTGGATGACGACTAATATTTCGCCGTCGGGGGCTAACGGCCAGACATCGGCGCGCTTGTAATATTCCTGCTGCGATAGTCCCCAGTAGCGCGCGGCGCGGGCCGGCGCGTCGCCGCGGATGCCGGGCGGATGGTAGCGCGGCGCGCTTTTCAGGCGCGGATAGCGCGCGGCGCCCACCGCATTCGCGGCCTCTTCGACGGAGCTGACGTGCGGGAATATGATGCCCATGACGCCGATGTCGAGCACTTGCTTGGCGATCCAGCTGTTCATTTCGATTCCATTCGGAGGAATTCGTACCATCGGTGTGACCGCCGGCGCGAGGGTGGCGCTGCTGACGATCTGGCTGCGGTCGAGCATGAATTGCAGGGCGTTGCGCAGTCCGGGAAAATCCAGCGGCGCATGTTCCATCTCAAAGGCGACGCCATCGAGCTTGGTACTTGCCATGGCGATGGCATTTTCGATATCGACGGAGCCGAACGCGACGAAGGCGGTTTGGCCTTGTTCGAGGGCTTTGATTACGCCGTTTAGCCGGGGTATGTCTGACATTTGCAATCGCTCCTATGTTTGAAGTATGGCGACCTATAACATTGCACGCGACGGCTGACAAATGGCGAGCGGATTGTTCACCACGAAGACGCGAAGGACACGAAGTTCGGAAAACATATTGTCCGAAACCTTCGTGCTCTTCGTGCCTTCGTGGTGAGAAGGAATTTTGACGGGATGCGAATCTACCACGCGGAGGAATCATGATCATCGACGCACATACCCATTTCACCACGGCGCCGGCGCAGTTGCAGGCTTACCGCGGCCAGCAGATTTCTAATCTCGCCAAGCCGGTTCGCGCCAAGCTGCAAATCAGCGATGAAGAATTAGCCCGCTCCATGGCCGGACAGTTCAAGCGCATGCAGGAGTGCGGCATCGACCGTTTATTATTTTCGCCGCAAGCGGGCGCCATGGGCCATCACTTCGGTTCGCCTTTGGTGAGCCGCTACTGGACCGAGGCATGTAACGATTTGATCGCGCGGGTGGCGAAAACTTGGCCCGACAAAGTGTCACCGGTGTGCCAACTGCCGCAGTCGCCGGGCGTGAGGCCGACGGAATGGGCCGACGAGCTCGACCGCTGCGTGAAAGACTTGGGGTTCATTAGCTGCAACGTCAATCCCGATGTCGCCGGCGGCAAGGAACCGCTGACGCCGTCCATGGGCAGCGAGTGGTGGTATCCGCTATGGGAAAAACTCGTCGCTCTCGACGTGCCGTGCACCGTGCACGCCAGCGCGTCGCTCAATCCAGCCATGCATCTGACCAATTCCTACTACATCGCGCATCACCATTCCGCCGCCGTGGAGATTCTCAAGTCGCAGCTGTTCAAAGATTTTCCCAAGCTCAAAATCATCATCCCGCACGGCGGCGGCGCGATTCCCTACCAGTGGAACCGCCAACGCGGCCTGCACGTCAAAGAAGGATTGGAGCCGTTCGAAGAGATGGCGCGCAAAGTTTACTGGGACATGGCGATCTACGACAAGGAGTCGATGGAATTGTTGATCAAGCGCGTCGGCGCCGACCGCGTCCTGTTCGCCACCGAAATGTTCGGCGCGGTCAACGCCATCGATCCCGTGACCGGCAGAAACTTCGAAGACCTGGTGCCGATCTTCAATTCGCTCGAAGGGCTGAGCGAACAGGACCGCTACAATATCACCGAGGGCAACGCGCGCCGACTTTATTCGAAGCTGTTTGCCGAGAAGCAGTGAGCGCTGTTCACTGGTAATAAAGTCGACTGTCTTGGAGCTGATAGTGTCATGTTCGTGTCATATTGAGGCCCTTCGACTTTGCTCAGGATGAACTCCGCCGAAGGATCTTGACCTATCTGCTACGAACGAAGACGAGATTCCTTGGCTGGGCCTCGGAATGGCAACGCTTAGATAGCAAGCGTTAGCGTATGACGACGCAATCGAAGCCACTTCTGGCGCTGATACTATCGGCGGCAATGCCTGGCCTTGGGCAGATCTATAATCAAGAAAAGAAAAAAGGCTGGGTGATTCTTAGTTGCTGCTCGGTACTCGCCGTTGCTACGTATCGGTTCAGCGGTTTCAACTCCGCCAGCGCCGCGCTGGCGCTCTTGCTCATTTGGTTGAGCACCATTATCGACGCCTACAAGGTTGCTAGCAGCGCCGGCCAAACGGCGGAATTCTACTACGCCAAGGGTTATGTGATCGCGATGCTGCTGTTGGTCGGTCCGTTGGCGTTGCCGCTGTTGTGGCAGAGTCCGAATTTTACCAGGACAACGCGTTGGCTTTGGACAGTGATCGTTGTCGGGGCCGCGCTGTTGTTTGTTGCGACGCCTTATTTGTTGCAGTCGTTGATTCGTTGATGACTCTCTTGCGGGTGGATGAAAACCCTCGCGATGCGGCGACAAGCAGGTTTGTCATACCGGCGTAGGCCGGAAGGTGGATTCACATTTGAAGTGCAACAGGTCACGAGTAAATACCTCAGCCGGGGTTTGGTAGTTAAGACACTTTCTCGGAGTGTGATTATAGCAACGGACCAGCGAGAGCAAGCGCTCATCGGAAAGC
>SHYW01000076.1 GCA_009692615.1 Deltaproteobacteria bacterium
CAAATCGAGGCAAAACTAAGGACCCTATTAACCGCGAGAGCAAAATGTAATCTGATATAACTTCGCAAAAACTGTAACTCATTACGAAAAAAACGATCTATCCTCCGCTGCCCTGCTTCCAGGGCAGTTGTTCAGAGGTTCCTTAAGCATAATGTTTGACAGACATGATTTGGTCCCGCATAATGACCTTCATGGCATTGGATTTCACCAATCGAGAAAAAGAGTTGCAGGAGCTGGATGCCGCCGCGAAGCGGGGCGGACTGCTGGTGGTCTACGGCCGGCGGCGCGTTGGCAAAACTCGCCTCCTTAGAGAGTGGCTGAATACGCACCAAGGGCTCTACAGCCAGGCCATCGAGGCGCCCCGCGAGATGCAGATCCAGCAGCTGTTCCAGGATATCAGTGGCAGCCTTGAAACGCGTATCGTGCCCAAGAGCTAGCCGGAATTGTTTGAAATCTTAGCTTTGCAGAAGCGCCGCTGGGTGCTCTGCATTGACGAGTTTCCTTACCTTGCGGCGGTCGATCCGACGGTGCCAAGCCAACTACAGAAATGGCTGGACCATTCGCTGCCGCGCGGCTGCTTGCTGATACTAGCAGGCTCCAGCACGCGCATGATGCACGATCTATTTCTCCATCGTGCGGCGCCGCTCTATGGCCGGGCCGCGAAGCTGATGCATGTTTCGCCGATGAGCTACTCAGCTTTCTGCCAGGCTTGCGGCCAGAAGGCGGCGGGTTTGGAGTCCTTCGAAAAATTTTCCTGTGTGGGCGGGATTCCGAAGTACTGGGAATTTGTCGAGCGGGGCCAAGACGTTGTCGCCCTCGCGGAAGCGCTTTACTTCGACTTTGCCCCGTTTATGGAACAAGAACCGCAGCGAATCCTGCGCGATGAGGGAATCACTGGGATCAATGCCGCCGCCGTGCTTGAAGCCATCGGAAGAGGCGCGGAGCGGCCGTCGGAGATTGCCTCTCGTCTGGGCACGGCACAAACCAATCTTTCACGCTTGCTGCAACAGTTGTTGGATCTTTCGATCTTGGTGCGCGAGCTGCCGTTCGGCGAAAGCGTGCGTTCTACGAAAAGAAGTTTCTACCGCATTCACGATCCGACGATGCGTTTCTGGTTTCGCGTCTTTTCACCGCACCAGAGCCGATGGCGGACGTATGACCAGGCGCTCAAGCACAAACTCATTCATGACCACGCCGCGACGGTATTTGAAGACTTTTGCCGAACGCGTTTCCTCGGTGCGCAACGCTAATGGGAGCATCATGTCGAACTGGATCTGATTGCGTCCGATCCGCAAGACGCCAAGCGCTTGCTCGTCGCTGAAGTGAAGTGGCGTCGCTTGACCGCCGCTGAGCGCAAGAACGTGCAGCGTCAATTGGAAGCCAAGTGGTCGCACTGCACACTACGGACCCGGCATCCCAACGCTCGGCTCGAAGTCTTCGACGCGAGCATGTTGGCCGAGTGATTGTTTCTGTCAAGTAACGAGACAGCCTTGGTGACCTGTACAGCTTTTCGCGAGAATATTCTTTTCTGAACTCGGATTGTCTCCCGCAAAGGCGCCAAGGCGCTAAGTTTCAGAAAACTTGATCGGTGGCCGTTTGCTCAGAGCGGGAAATCTTTGAGAATCCTAAACTCGCACTTTAAAAAACTCAAAGTGGGATTTCCAAGGTCGGGCACTGACCCCTCACCTCAGAAGCATGTGGGTGTCAAGCAGCAGCCGCACCGCTCACCGCTTCCCAGCGAAGGCATCGAGTAGTTCTTTGGGCAGAGGCGCGTCGAAGTTTTTCTTGATGCGAATCTTGCCGCGCATGGTGCCGGGTCGGCGCACGGCGCGTTTTGTTACTAACTGCGTCTTGGCTTGATCGCTCTTCACCTTAGTCATTGGATTCAGGTTAGTCCGCGAATCAGGGGTCGTCAAACCGTAAGAGTGACCTGACTTTGCGCCTTCGCGCCTTTGCGGGAGGTACTCTTCTCCGATTCGCCTAACCCCTGACCCTTCACCCCTCACGTTCTTCCATTTCTTGACGCTCGGCAACGACCTGGCGTACAAATCATCAATCCCATGGCCACGATCAAGAAAAAGAGTGTGAAGAAGTCCAAGGTGAAGCCGCCGCGCGCGACGGCGAAGAAGTCTCCGCCTAAGAAGCCAGCGCAAACGGTTCAGTCGTTGCAGCGTGAACTTGCCGACGCTTTGGAGCAGCAGACGGCGACGAGCGAAATTCTGCGCGTCATTGCCAGCTCGCCGACCGATATTCAGCCGGTGCTGGACGTGGTAGCGGAGAATGCGGCGCGGCTGTGCGCTGCCGATGATGCCCAGATCTTACGGCTCGAAGGTGAGTTCTATCGGCGCGTCGCCGCTTATGGAACGTTGCCAGCTCTCGATCAATTGCCGCTTAACCGCGGGTCGCCTTCCGGCCGGTCCATGGTCGATCGGCAAACCATCCACGTTGACGATCTCGCCGCCGAGGTTGAGACCGAGTATCCCGAGTTGAAAGCCTACCAACAACGGCTGGGACATCGCACCACGCTTGCCACGCCCTTGCTGCGCGAGGGCGCACCGATCGGTGCGATTCTGATTCGCCGGTTAGTAGTCCGTCCCTTCTCACCCAAACAGATCGCCCTGCTGAAAATTTTCGCCGACCAAGCCGTCATCGCTATCGAAAACGTGCGCTTGTTCAAGGAACTTGGCGAGCGCAACGCGGAATTGCGCGAAGCGCTGGAGCATCAGACGGCGACAGCCGAGGTGCTCGGCATCATCAGCCGCTCGCCCACCGACGTACAGCCGGTCCTCGACGCCATCGTCGAGAGCGCGGCGCGGGTTTGCGGGATCGATGATGTGGTGCTGCGACTCCACGAGGGGAGCACTTCGGTTCTGCGGGCTCATTTCGGCCCCATACCTCCTGGCCGCGCCGAGATCAGTATTGATGAACCACAGTATCGCTGGGTGCGCGAGCATGGGACGCTGCATATTCCTGACGTTCGTGCGCAGAGAGATGGTTTCCCAACGATGGCCCCCCGCCGGTTTCGGAGCTTCTTAGCTGCTCCGCTTCATCAGAAGGATCAACTCATCGGCACCTTGAATGCACGTCGTAGCGAGGTGCGTCCCTTCACGCCGGCGCAGATCAAGCTGCTTGAGACCTTCGCCGACCAAGCGGTGATTGCCATCGAGAACGTGCGGCTGTTCAAGGAATTGCAGGAACGCAACCGTGATCTCACCGAAGCGTTGGAACAACAGACGGCGACGAGTGAGATTCTGGGAGTCATCAGTAGTTCCCCCACTTCTCTGGATCCGGTCTTCGATACGATACTGTCGAACATCACGCGATTGTGCGAATCGAATATCGCCCACGTTGCGCTGTACGATGGCGAGGCGCTCACGGTGGTCGCTCAACATGGAACCACCCAGGAGTTTGCTCAATTTCTCCAAGGCCCGCGTCGGCCCAGCCGCGAGACTCCCACTCGACTTGCGGCTTTGGAGCGCCGGACGATCCACGTCACCGATCTGTTGACGGCTCCGGAGTTTTCTCCGCCCGCGTTGGAAATTTACCGAAAGGAGAACGCGCGTACCGTCCTATCCGTGCCCATGCTTCTAAAAGACCGGCTTGTCGGTGTGATGACGACGTGGCGGCGCGAAGTCCGACCTTTTAGCGATAAACAAATCGATCTCGTCAAAACCTTTGCCGCCCAAGCGGTCATCGCGATCGAAAACGTCCGGCTGTTTAACGAACTCGATACCCGTAACCGCCAGCTCACCGAAGCTCTAGAGCAGCAGACCGCGCCGAGTGAGATTCTGCGCGTCATCGCCAGCTCGCCGACGGATATCCAGCCGGTGCTGGACGTGGTCGCCGAGAATGCTGCGCGGCTTTGTGACGCGACCAACGTGCAAATTTTTCGCGCTGACGGCGATGTCTTAAAGCTTGTAGCTAATTATGGAAGTGCAGCTGCAAGCCTACAAATGCCCATAAATCGTAATCGAATCCTCGGTCGAACATTTGTCGATTGTAAAACAGTTCATGTCCACGACCTCCAGGCTGAGGAAAGCGAGTTTCCGGGATCCCGGGCAATTCAAGATCAGCTCAGGTATCCGACGCGAACCGTGCTCGGAACGCCGCTGTTACGAGAGGGAGTCCCGCTCGGCGTGATCGGGATGCGTCGGTTGGAGGTGAGGCCTTTCACCGACTCTCAAATCAAACTGCTGGAAACCTTCGCTGACCAAGCGGTCATCGCCATCGAGAACGTGCGGCTGTTCCAAGAATTGCAGGAACGGACGAGCGAGCTGGCGGAGTCGGTCGACGAGTTAAAAGCTCTCGGCGAGGTTGGCCAGGCGGTGAGTTCGACGCTTGATCTGGAAACCGTGCTGGAAACCATCGTCGCGCGCGCCGTCGATTTGTCGGGTACCGATTGCGGCGTCATCTACGAATTTGACGATGCGACGGAAATTTTTCATCTGCGCGCAAGCCATCACATGGAAACTGAGGCTGTCGAAATGCTGCGCAACAGTCCGATCCGTTTGAACGAGCAAACCGCTGCGGGTCAGGCTGTGCTCACCCGCGCGCCGGTGCAAAATTCCGATACGTTGCTTGCCGATAGGTCCGCGTCTCGGGTGCGTCCGGTGATGACGCGGCTCGGCTATCGTTCGCTGCTTTCGGTGCCGATCTTGCGCGAACAGCAGATTGTCGGCGCGTTGACGGTGTGGCGGCGCCAGGCCGGGGAATTCGATCCCGAAGTGATCAACTTGATGCAAACCTTCGCCACCCAGTCGGCCTTGGCGATCCACAACGCGCGGCTGTTCCGCGAGCTCGAAGCGAAGGGCAAGCAACTGGAAATCGCCAGCCAGCATAAGTCGGAATTTCTCGCCAACATGTCGCACGAGCTGCGCACGCCGCTCAACGCGGTCATCGGCTTTTCCGAAGTGTTACAAGAGAAGTTATTTGGCGATTTGAACGAAAAACAAGCCGAGTATATCGACGATATTCTTTCCTCGGGGCGGCATCTGCTGTCGCTGATCAACGAC
Organism: Deltaproteobacteria bacterium; assembly: GCA_009692615.1. Lineage (NCBI taxonomy): Bacteria > Pseudomonadati > Myxococcota > Myxococcia > Deltaproteobacteria bacterium. The sequence continues at coordinate 5,013 of SHYW01000076.1, forward strand.
ATCTTGGATCTTTCCAAAGTCGAAGCCGGGCGCATGGAGTTGGAAGTGACGACGTTTCATCTGCCGGATGCCATCGACAACGCCATGTTGCTGATCCGCGAGCGCGCTAGTCAGCACGGCATCAAGCTCGACCGCTCGATCGACGACCGGTTAGGCGATTTCACCGGCGACGAGCGCAAAGTGAAACAGGTGCTGGTCAACTTGCTTTCCAACGCGGTGAAGTTCACGCCGGAAGGCGGACAGGTGAAGGTTGAAGCGAGGTTGGGCGACAGCGCGGTGATTATTTCCGTCGTCGACACCGGCATCGGCATCGCCAAGGAGGACCAAGAGGCGATCTTCGAAGAATTCCGCCAAGCCAGCGGCAACTACGCGCACAAGCGCGAAGGCACGGGATTAGGACTGACGCTGACGAAACGTTTCGTCGAAATGCACGGCGGCAGAATCTGGGTCGAGAGCGAAGTGGGAAAAGGCAGCACGTTTACATTCACGCTGCCGATCGGATAAGAGTTTTCTCTCGTAAAGTTAGAAGAGATCGATCATGAATATTTGTTCAAGCGTTTTTCCGAACTTAGCGCCTTGGCGACTTGGCGAGAGAACAATCCGAATCCGGACCAGAATTTACTCTCGCAAAGGCGCAAAGACGCCAAGTTAAAAGAGGTCGACGAAGAATTTGTCCGAGTGTTCTTTTAAACTTAGCGCCTTGGCGAGCAAAAAATCCGAATTCGGGAGAGGAGTATCTCTCGCAAAGGCGCAAAGACGCAAAGGTGGAAGAGATCGATCATGAATATTTGCCCGAGAGTTTCTCTGAACTTAGCGTCTTGGCATCTTGGCGAGAGAACAATCCGAGTCCAGGAGAAGAATATTTCTCGCAACGGCGCAAAGACGCAAAGTTATGACCGAGAATGAAATTGGGACAATTATTGTCGATGCGGCAGTGGCGGCACATCGGGAGCTCGGGCCGGGATTGCTTGAGAGCGTGTATGAGGTGGTTCTGGCTTATGAATTGGGACAACGTGGGCTTTCGGTGAAGCGCCAAGTTCCGATACCGATCCAATACAAGCAGATGACGTTCGAAGAGGCTTTTCGCGCTGACTTAGTGGTCGAAGATAAGGTGATCGTAGAGTTGAAATCTGTTGAGCAAGTCAGCCAAGCTCACAAGAAACAGCTTCTGACATATCTGCGGCTGACGGGTTGTAAGCTGGGATTTCTACTTAACTTTGGCGAAGCGTTGATGAAGCGAGGTATAACCCGCACGGTAAACGGGATCGAGGACTCCTAAACTTAGCGTCTTTGCGCCTTTGCGAGAGAAAAATCCGAGACTATTATGGCTAACGAACTTATTTTAATCATCGAGGACAACGAGAAGAACCGGAAGCTTTGCCGTGACGTGTTGACGGTGAAGGGGTATCGGACTATCGAGTCGGAGACGGCGGAAGACGGGCTTAAACTTGCCGCGGAGCAGAAGCCGAATTTGATTCTCATGGACATTCAATTGCCGGGCATCGACGGTGTCACGGCGATGAAGCAGTTGAAGGCCGATGCGAAAATGAAAATCATCCCGATCATCGCGATCACCGCCTCGGCAATGACCAATAACCGAAGCGCGATGCTCGCCGAAGGTTTCGACGGCTACCAGACCAAGCCGATAACGCTGAAAGATTTTCTCGGCGAAGTGGAGCGAGTTTTGAAAGTAAGGAGTTAGGATTAAGGAAATCGGAAATAAGAGTTTCTCTCGCAAAGGCGCTAAGGCGCTAAGTAAAAACGGAATAGCGAATTCGGAATTCTCATCCCCAAACTTTGCGTCTTTGCGCCTTTGCGAGAAACAATTCCGATATCCGAACGCCTTAGTCTTTACCCCTAACGGAATTCAATCGTGAACATGCCAGCGAAAATATTGGTGGTCGACGACACGGCGCGCAATGTGAAGCTGTTGGCCGATCTGTTGACGGTCAAAGGGTACAGCGTTGTCACCGCGGCCTCTGGGCGGGAGGCGTTGACTTCGGTTGACGCCGAGCCGCCGGATCTCGTTCTTCTCGACGTCGTCATGCCGGAGATGAGCGGCTATGAAGTTTGCCAGAAGCTTCGCGAGAATCCGGCGACGGCGATGCTGCCGGTGATCATGGTCACGGCGCTCGATCCCAGCGTCGAACGGGTGAAAGGCATTGAAGCCGGCGCGGACGATTTTCTCACCAAGCCGATCAATCAAGGTGAGTTGCTCGCGCGGGTGAAATCGCTGCTGTGCGTTAAAGAGCTGCACGACCTGGTGCAGGCGCAAGCCGCAGAGCTGGCCGACTGGAATAAAAACTTGGAGCGGCGGGTTCAGGAGCAGGTGGACCAACTGGAGAGGTTGGGCCGGCTCAAACGATTTTTCTCGCCGCAGCTGGCGGAATTGATCGTCGCCGGCGGCGCCGACGACCCGCTCAAGACGCACCGCCGCGATGTGACCGTGGTGTTTCTCGATTTGCGCGGCTTTACCGCCTTCGCCGAAAGCGCCGAACCTGAGGAAGTCATGGGCGTGCTGCGCGAATATCACGCGGCCATGGGCGCATTGATCATGGAGCATGAGGGAACGCTGGAGTGCTTCATCGGCGACGGCATGATGGTGATCTTCAACGATCCGGTGCCGGTCGCCAACCCCCAGGAGCGCGCGGTGCGCATGGCGCTGGCGATGCGCGGGCGCTTCGAAGGGATTGCCAAGGGTTGGAGCAAATTAGGTTACGACATCGGCATGGGCATAGGCATCGCCCAGGGTTACGCGACTATCGGCGAGATCGGTTTCGAGGGACGTTGGGCCTACGGCTCCATCGGTACGGTTTGTAATCTGGCTTCGCGCCTCTGCGGCGAGGCCAAGCCGGGGCAGATTTTGCTACCGCAACGGTTGTTGGCGAGCATCGGAGAGCTGGCTCAGTGCGAATCGGTGGGCGAGTTGACGTTGAAAGGATTTCATCGGCCGGTGGCCGCTTACAGCATCCTTGGCCTAAAGGGTGGGGCGCGATAGGAATCGGAATTCGGAGAAGATTATTCTCCCGCAAAGCATGCCCTGAGCTACGTCGAAGGAGCGCAAAGACGCCAAGTTGGAAAACTTCGAAATCCGAAGCACGAAATTCGAAACAAATTCAAATGACCAAAAACTCAAAATTCCAAACACAATACTTCGGAATCCTGGTTTTGGATTTTCCGTGTTTGCTTTTGTTTGACTGTGGGTTTGTTTAGGATTTCGATATTCGGATTTCGGATTTGAGAATTCATGGTTGTTCCTCGCAACGCTTCCACGGTGGTCCTGCTTCGGCCCGATGATTCGGGCGGTTTCGAGCTGTTGCTGACGCGGAGGCCGGAGGAGATGCGCTTTCTTGGCGGGTTTTATGTTTTTCCTGGCGGCACCGTGCATCGCGATGATTTTTCAGCCAATACCTTGGGGCGCTGCCGCGCGCTTACGGGCGACGACGCGCGTAAAATTCTCGGCAGCCGGCACGAACCGGATGAGGCACTCGGCCACTGGGTGGCGGTGGTGCGCGAGCTGTTCGAGGAAGTAGGGATATTGCTTTGCGTGAACGAAGCCGGCGACGAGATCGATTTCAGCGCTGCCGCGACCAAGGAGCGGATCGAACAGCAGCGCCAAGCGATCGTTAAGAAGCAGTTGGACTTCGGCAAATTTCTCGAGTCGGAAGATTTGTTCTGCGATTTGTCCCGGGCGGTTTACTTCGATCACTGGGTGACGCCGGAGATTTATTCCATGCGCTTCGACACGCGCTTTTACGTCGCGGTTTTGCCGCCGTCGCAAATTCCGTTGGCGCGCTCGGAAGAAGTCACTCATAGTTTGTGGATCAAACCGCTGGACGCGCTTTCACGTATCGACCGCCATGACTTTCCGATCTTGCCGCCGACCACCACGGTGTTGCATGAGCTTGGTCGCCTTTCTTCGTGGCAGGCGCTGCGCGCGCGCTTCGGCGTCGACTGACAAATTCCAATATTGAATTGCCAAGGCTTTCGGATATATTGACCGGGTCGTTCCAATCGAACGATTAATTTTTTACGAGAGGAGCAAAACATCATGATTGAAGTTGGCAAACAAGCGCCTGATTTCGAGTTGGTCAGCCATTTGGCGGGAACCAAATTTGGCCTGGCCCAATTCAAAGGCCAGAAAAATGTCATGTTGGTGTTCTATCCCCTGGATTGGACACCCACTTGAAGCAAGGAGGTGCCTGGACTCGAGGCTCTCAAGAGCGAGTTTCAGGCATGCGACACCCAAGTGTTGGGTGTGAGTGTCGATAGCAGATTTTCCCATGATAATTGGGCGAAGTCTTTGGGCGGCGTGTCTTTTCCGCTGTTGCAAGATTTCCATCCCAAGGGCGATGTGGCAGCGAAGTACGGCGCATTTCTTTCAGAGAAAGGCATCACCGATCGCGCGACTGTAATCGTCGACAAGCAAGGCGTGGTGCGCTACGCCGTATCCGTGGGTCCAGCAGTCGAACGCAACCCGAAGGATCTGTTGGCCGAGTGCCAGAAGGTCAGCAAGGGCTAACCAGAAAATTCGAAGCACGAAATCCGAAATTCGAAACAAATTCAAATGTTCAAACATCCAATGTTCAAAACAAAGGGCTCCGGGCATGGTTGCGTTTTGAATTTTCCGGGTTGTCGGTTTGTTTTCCGGGTTTGTTTCGAATTTCGATATTCGAATTTCGAGTTTTGAGTTAACCATGGCGATGGAACTTTACTTCTACAACGAATGCGGTTTTTCCCAGAGCGTGCTGAGCTGCATGACCAATCTTCATTGCGAAGATAAGATCACCAAGAAAAATATTCGCGAGCATCCTGAATTTGAAACCGAGCTGATCGCGCTCACCGGCGCGAAGACGGTGCCGGTGCTAGTGATCGACGGCAAACCGCTCAAGGGCTCCGAGGAGATCAACCAATTTCTGGTCGGGAAGTTCATGTAAGTAAATTTGTCTTGACGACAAGTGGAAAAAGGGACGGAGGCAACTCCGTCCCTTTTTTTTGGAGATCGAGATGCGGAATTTCTCCCGCCGACAGCGACCCGTCTCACGGTGACCACGACTTGCATCGGGCGGCGAGCTGGAATATCCAAACTCTCATGTCGTTCACCGTCGCAACCTACAACGTTCTCGCCAGCGCTTATATTCAGCGCGCCTGGTATCGGCGTTCGCCGACACTGGTGCTGGAGTCGGCGTGGCGGGTGCCGGCCTTGGTAAGTCATATTTCCAAGCTCGGCGCCGATCTGCTTTGCCTGCAAGAAGTCGAGCCGGAAACTTTCGTAGCCTTGCGCACGACGCTCGGCGAGCGCGGCTACGGGAGCCAATATGCGCGCAAGCTTGCGCAGCGGCCCGACGGCATCGCGATATTCTACCGGCGCGCCGCGTTTGAATTGCTCAGCGCGCGCGTGCTCGCGTACTCGGATGGCGCCGGCGTTGCGCCCGATACCGGTTACGTCGCTTTGATCGCGCTGCTGCGAAATCCCGGCGGAATTCTTGGCGTTATCAATACGCACCTCATGTGGGACGCGCCTGGAACCGCTCCCGCGGCGCAAATCGGTCTGCGCCAAGCGCGGCAGCTCTTGACTGAACTTGAAAGCGGCGCGGCGGACGCGCGCGGCTGGATCGTCAGCGGCGATTTCAACGTGGAGCCACAGAGCGAGATCGTCGCGCTGTTGGAACAAGCCGGATTTCAATACGCGCATCGCGATCTTGCGGACGTTAAATCATTGGCGTCCTTGAGCTCCGCCGGATACTCGGCGAGATACGGCGAGAAATAGCGCTGCATCAACCCAGCCCGCCGCAACATCGTCGGCGAGCTGCTGCCGTCGACGATATCCACGGCAAAGCGTTTCGCCTGGTATTCGGCGATGACGCGCTGGACGACGTTGTCGGAATTGCCGCGATAATATTCGACTTGAAGGAACGGATATTCTTTTTCGAAAGCGTCTTTGAGCGGCCGCACCACCTGATCAACGATCAGCGTCGTGTGCCAAGAAACCCTGCCTTCTTTCTTCGCGCCTTCGACGAGAATTTTTTGCCGGTCGGTGGATCTGAGCAGGGTGATGTCTTCGATGGAGGCGGCGGGTGATGTCTGTGCGAAAATTAGCAGGAGCAAAATTGACGTGAAGCGAACCAGAGGTCGAAACGAGACTTCATTAAGCCTGAGGGTTTTCACCGCGCACCTCCTGTAGTTAGTTCCGATGTCGGCGCCGATAACATCCGCCCATCTGCTCACTTCAAGAAATTCTTCTCGAAGTAATCCACCCAGCCGTCGCCTTCGTTCAACTGCGAGTCGGGCGTGAAGTAAAGAGCGCGCTTGAACTTGCCGCCACCCGGTTTGAGGTCCACTTGCTTGGCGGGGACTTTCGGATGGGAGGGCAAGTAATTCTGCGCTTGAATTACTTTTTGTCCTTCTTCGGACAAGATGAAATCGATCAACAGCATCGCCGCGTGGGGATGGGGCGAGCGCGTCACCGGTGAAATCGTATTGATGGTCGCCGAAAGCGGTTCCAATGGCGCCCAGTCCACCGGCGCGCCGGCGCTTCTACTGATATGGGCGTGATGATGGAAGATATGCAGACCCAAGGGATATTCGCCGGCGATGACAAGATCTAATATCTGCCGATTGCTCGCCGTGGTTTTCGCCACGTTCTGCGCTTTTAGTTTTTGCAGATAGGCCCGGCCCGCTTCCTGCCCCATGTTTTGCAGAACGTTGCCGATCATCATCGGCGCACCCGAACCGCGGCTGGTCGACCACATCATCTGTCCCTTCCAACGCGGGTTGAGCAGGTCTTCATACGTTTTCGGCACCTCATTAGGTTTCACCATCCGGGTGTTGTAGCCGACGGCGAAATAATAAACGTTGCTCACGCCCCAATAGCCTTGCGGATCTTTCAGCTCAGCCGGATAGTCGGCGAGATAGGGCGAATAGAAGCGTTGCAGGAAACCGCCCTTCTTCACCATCGGCGCGGTCACCGTGCCGTCGACGATGTCGACCTCGTAGCGCTTACCTTGGTACTCGGCGAACATCTTTTGGACTATTTGCTCGGAGTTGCCGCGGAAAGGATCTATCTTGATGAACGGATACTTTTTTTCGAACGCTTCCACAACCGGGCGCACGACCTGAGACACTATCAGCGACGTGTACCAAGTGATTTTACCTTCTTGGCGCGCGCCTTCGACGAGAATCTTTTGCCGGTCCGGTTTGTTGTAGAGCATGACCTCTTCCACCGAAGCCGCGCGCGCCAACGCCACCCATGAGAGGGCTACCAAGAGAGAGCCAAGAGTCCAACAAAAAATCTTCGCAGGTTTCATTGTCCGACCTCCAGAATTATTTCAATGCTATGGTTGCGATGCGTTTGCAATTCACGCTCACCGAAAGTCGCGGCGTGACAGTTCCGCACCGACTATTTCAATATCGCTTCGGCGAATTTTCCCGCCGGCACGCGCACGTTGGTGTATTTGTCTTCGAGATGATTGCGCGTGCGGTGATATTCTTGCACGCTGATCGCGTCCTTGGCCGCGGAGATGCCGGTGTCTTGCAGCCACTTGGTATTTACATCGAGGCGGCGCGTGCCGTTTTGCATCACCCTGCTGTACCAGTCTTGACCTTCGCGGCTCAAGAACCAGTTGACGAAAACTTTGGTCGCGTTGGGGTGGGGCGGATCCTTGATAATGCCGAGCGCGCCGAAAGAATTGCTCGCCGGCAAACCTTCTTTGGTCACCGGCGCGGGTTTGATCGGTAGCTTAGCTTTGATAAACGGTTCTGTTTGGCTGCGCCCCAAGCCGAAGGCAAGGGCGACTTTGCCTTTGGCCAGCGCGTCGGCGAGCTGGCGCAAGTCGCGGGTCAAAAATAAATCCTGCTCGACGAACTTTTTCAAAAACTCCTCGCCGCGGTGTTCCCACATGAACGACCAGATCGATTGGCCCGAGCTCGGCACGCGCGGATCGCTGAAGCCGATGCGCCCTTTCCATTTCGGATTCAAATAATCCTCGAAGCTGCGCAGCTCCTGGGGCTTGGCCAGAGTCGTGTTGTACCAAGTGCTGTGGGTACCCACGTCGGCGAGGAACGAGTATAGAAACTTGTGCGTGCTGACGTTGTCTTCCCAGATATGGCCGCCAAACCATTGTTTAGGATCTTTGACTTCCGGCAAAATCCAGAAAGACTCGATCGGCTCGAGCATGCCGTCGTGGGTGAGACCGGCCGCCGTGCCGGTGCCGCAGATGATTGCGTCGAAATAATTGACGCCGGCTTTTTTCTCGGCGGCGATGCGGCTGGCGTTCTTCGGCCCGGGCGCGCCGATCAGTTCGGCTTCGAGGCCAAATTTTTGTTTCAACAACGGTTCGAGCGCGGTGCGCAATTCGGGCGCCGGCGGAATCGCCAGGACGATCTTGCCTTCGGCTTTGGCCGCTTCGACAACCCTATCCCATTCCGCCGAGCGCTTGGCCTCAGCGGCTGTGGCGACTTCACTGGCAAGAACAGCCAACACGATCGCCAGAATCATTGTGCCCAACTTGTCGATCATAACTTCCTCGTAACTCGATTCTTAGGGAGAGCAGTAGAGGAAAGGTCACAGGCTGTCAAGGTCAAGATCGCCAGTGATACCATTGAAAATGCCAAGAGGGCGGGTTTCAAACCCGCCCCTACAATTCCCGATTCTTTTTTTGCGCCCTTTGCGCTTTTTGCGGTAGATTTTCCGAATCCGACGCCAGAGGGCGCGATGAATCGCGCCCCTGCATCGTTAGCCTTATTGCAAGATTTTTTCGGCGAACTTTCCTGACGGCAGGCGCACCTTGGTGTATTTGTCTTCCAGATGATTGCGGATACGATGGTACTCTTGCACGGTGATGGTATCTTTGACCGCGTTGATACCGAGCGCTTTCAGCCATTGGGTATCGACGTCGAGGCGGCGGGTGCCGTTCTCCAAGATTTTGCTATACTATTCTTGGCCTTCTTTGCTGAGAAACCAGTTGACAAAAACTTTGGTCGCGTTGGGATGGGGCGGGTTTTTGATCACGCCGAGAACGCCGAAGCCGTTGCTCGACGGCAATCCTTCTTTGGGCGTCGGCACGGGCTTCAACGGCAGGCCGGCGTCGACGAACGGATCCACCGGACTGCGCCCCAAGCCGAAGGCGACGGCGACTTTGCCCTTGGCCAAAGCGTCGGCGAGCTGGCGCAGATCGCGGGTTAAGAATAAATCCTGCTGGACTAGTTTTTTCAAAAACTCTTCGCCTTTGATTTCCCACATGAACGACCAGATGCCTTGTCCCGAACTCGGCACGCGCGGATCGCTGAAGCCGATCTTGCCTTTCCACTTTGGATTCAAGTAATCGTCGAAGCTGCGAAAGTCCTCGGCCTTGGCCAGCGTCGAATTGAACCAAGCGTTTTGCGTGCTGACGTCGGCGAGAAACGAATAGAGATATTTATTCGTGCTGACATTATCTTCCCAAACATGGCCGCCGAACCATTGCTTGGGATCTTTGACTTCGGGGAGAATCCAAAAGCTCTCCATCGGCTCGAGCATGCCGTCATGGGTGAGGCCCGAGGCCGTGCCGGTGCCGCAGATGATGGCGTCGAAAAAGTTTACACCGGCTTGTTTTTCGGCGGCGATGCGGCTGGCGTTCTTCGGTCCAGGTGCGGCTAACAGTTCGGCTTCAATGCCGAACTTTTGCTTGAGGACGATTTCCATTTCCTTGCGCAGCTCGTTGACCGGCGGGATAGCGATGACGATCTTGCCCTCTTTCTTCGCCGCCTCCAGCGCTTTGTCCCATTCCGCCGGCCGCCGCGCGTCGGCGGCCAATACCAGCGGCGCGAAGCTCCAACTGAACAGAATCGTCGCGAGCAGAATTTGTAAACGCTTCATCGGAGTTCTCTCTATTGCCATCTATGTGCAAGCTCTCTTAGCAAGTTAGCAGGGTTGAAGCAATTCATTTCGCTGGATCGGTTGACGGTCGGAATCGTCCGATGGTATGGCCAAGATGACATTTCTAAGAGGAAAACCATGCCGCTAATAAAAATCATCTCCACAGGCGGGACCATCGCCAACACCGGCCATGGTCTGATCGCCATCGACGATGTGTTGAAAGACATTCCCAAGGCCAAAGCGATGGCGGAGTTCGAAATCTTCGAAGCGACGCGCGTGCGCAGCGGCCAAATGCGTTTGGCGCAGTGGCTCGACGTTGGCCGCGCCGCCGGCGCGGCGGCGCAAGATCCGCGGGTCGACGGCATCATCGTCACCCACGGCACTTTTACGACTGAAGAAGCCGCTTACTTCCTGCACCTCTGCGTGCACACGGAGAAACCGCTGGTGGTCGTCGCCTCGCAACGCAAGCATGATGAGGTCGGCAACGACGGCGATCGCAATATGCTCGACGCGATTCGCTTGGTGTTGACGCCGGAAGCGCGCGGCAAAGGCGTATTAGTAACCTTGCACGAGGAAATCCATTCGGCGCGCGAAGTGGTCAAGACCAACCAGCGCCCCGGCGGCTTTCATTCGCTTGGGAGCGGCTTGCTTGGCCATATCGAAGATGATCAAGTTTCTTTTTACGCGACGCCGACCCGGCGCCACACCGCGCGCTCCGAATTCGACATCCGCGAGATCAACGAACTGCCGCGGGTCGATGTCATCGCTGCTTATGTCGGCGGCGACGACGCGGCGGCGCAAGCTTGCGTCGCCGTCGGCGCGCAAGGTTTGGTGATCAGCGGTTACGCCTTCAACGGCCGTCCCTCCGCCGATCAGCTCGCGGGAGTCGAAAGAATCGCCGCGTCGGGCATCCCCGTCGTCCTCGCCAGCCGCGGCGGTCAAGGCAGAATCCCGGTGGACTGGAACGATCCGTTCATTCAAGGTGACAGCCTGGTGCCGCACAAAGCGCGGATACTGCTTATGCTCGGATTGACGAAGAGCAAAGATCCGAAAGAGCTACAGCGGATGTTTAATGAATATTAGATTGAGTGGCGGAGCTATGTGCGTCAAGCGAAAAATCCCTCCTAACCTCCTTTTACAAAGGGAGGGACCGGAAGCGGCGAAGTTTACGCATGTTCAACGGAGTTGCAGTCGGGCTTCGACTTTCCCCCTTTGAAAAAGGGGAACCAAGGGGGATTTTCTTGAATGCTCAAGTACAATCCACAACTCAGACCAAGAGCGCGCCGGCTGCGAAACAATCTTACCGACGCCGAACAACGAATGTGGAATCGCCTGAGAGCAAAACAAATCCTTGGCATACAATTCTACCGGCAGCGGCCGATCGACAACTACATCGTTGATTTCTATGCTCCAGTGGTGCGATTGGTGATTGAAGTCGATGGTGCGCAGCATTTGGATACTGCGCGAGCGCGATATGATCGGCGGCGGAGCAAATGTTTGGAACAGCTTGGGTTGAAAGTTTTACGCTTTGACGACCGACAAGGTTTATTGGAATTGGATTCTGTCGTGCAGGTGATTTTTGGTGTGGTTAGTGAGAGCTTGGACTCGTTGTGAATGGCAGTCGGAAAATCCCTCCTAACCTCCCTTTACAAAAGGGAGGGATCGGAATGTTGGTGGTGGTGAATCTTCGTTGGACCTGTCCAATTCTTCTTCCCCCTTTGAAAAAGGGGGATCGAGGGGGATTTAATCCGCGGTTTACTGAAATTAATGCCAGGCGGTTGCCTGTCGCCGCTCTGAAGGATTTAAGAATGCTATGATCACTCGCTTCATAATAAAAAATAGAGAACTCTTCGCCGCCGGCCATGAATTTCCTATCACCGGGGCTTACGAAAAACTTACCGGAATGATTTACGGTGAAGTCGATCCGAAGCATCGGCTGAACAAAATCATCGTCAACGTGAACAAAGCGCCGCGCAACCAGCGCGGCCGGGTGGAGTACGCCAGCAATTTTTGTATCTTGAAACCGCTCGACATGGCGCGCGGCAACGGCAAGATATTTTTCGACGCGCCCAATCGCGGCAGCAAACGTATCTTGGGCTTTTTGAACGACGGGCCGGAAGCCAACGATCCGACGACTTTGGAAGACGCCGGCAACGGTTTTCTCATGCGCCAGGGCTACACGATTGCCTGGTGCGGCTGGCAGGGCGATTTGATGGCGCTGAAAAACTGGCTCGTGCTCAACGTTCCGATCGCAACCAACAACGGCAAGCCGATCGTTCGCAAAGTTCGCACTGAGATCGTCGTCGACGAGAAGGGCGTCAAGTCGCAAGCGCTGAGCGGCGACGAGCGCGTGAAAGGCTACGAAGCCGCGTCACGCGATAAATCGCAAGCCACGCTGACCATGCGCGAGAAATCCTATGGCAAAAGAATTTCCGTTCCGGCTGAGGAATGGGAATTTGCCGCCAGCGTCAAAGACGAGCGCAGCGGCCAAGAAGTTATCCGAGCGAGCAGCAAAGATCTTTATCTGCGCGGTGGATTCAAGCCCGGCCACATCTACGAGTTCATCTATCCGGCGAAAAATCCGCTCGTGCTCGGCTTGGGTTTCACCGTCGTACGCGATCTAGTTTCGTTCCTGCGCTTCGAAATGACAGACACAGCGGGAAGGCAAAACCCACTTGCCGCAGGAAAAAAGAAAACCGGTATCACGCATGCCTACGCTTGGGGCCGCTCGCAGAGCGGGCGTTTCTTGCGTGACTTCGTCTATCACGGCTTCAACGAAGACGAATCCGGCAGAAAAGTTTTCGACGCCATCGCGCCGCATGTTGCCGGCGGCGGTAGACTGTATTTAAATTACGAGTTCGGCCGGCCGGTGACCTCGTCGCAGCAGCACACCAACCAACTCGATCCGGAACTTTTTCCGCACGCTTACAACGTTATCAAAGACGCGCAAACCGGCCGGCGCGACGGTATTCTCAAGCGGCCGAAATCCGATCCGCTGGTTTTTCACACTCAGACATCGACCGAATACTGGCAGAAGCGCGGCTGTTTGGCGCACACCGACGGACAAGGCAATGATCTGAAACTTCCTGACAATGTGCGGCTGTATGTCATCGCCAGCGCGCAGCACAACAGTCCGTTCGGCTCGGAGCCGGCGAAGGACGATACTCAGTTTCTCGTCAACCCGCTGCCCGCAGGGGACGTTCTGCGCGCGCTGATGGTCGCGATGGATTTATGGGCGACGAAAAATATCCCACCGCCGCCGAGCCGCTATCCAAGTGTGAAGGATCGCACATTGGTGCCGCCCAATCGTAACGGCTTTCCAAAGATTCCCGGCATCAACTTCGTCGGCCTGCACAATCGTCAACTGTTTCTCGACTACGGCAAAAATATCTTGCGCGGCAAGCCCGATATCCATCCGCCGAAGCAGATCGGTAACGGGGCTTACAAAATTCTCGTGCCGAAAGTCGATGCCGACGGCAACGATATCGCCGGCATTCGACTGCCCATTGTCGAAGTTCCCATCGGCACTTACACCGGGTGGAATTTGCGGCCGCGCGGTTTGGCTGAAGGCGATTTGTCGGGATTGCTCGGATCGTTTATTCCTTTCGCCAAGAACAGAGCGCAACGGCGCAAAAACGGCGACCCGCGTCTATCGCTTGACGAGCGTTACAAAGATAGCGCCGACTACATCGAGCAAATCAGCCGCGCCGCGAGATTGTTAGTGGAACAACGCTACTTACTCGCCGAGGACGCCGAGCGCATGATCGCCGAAGCGAAAAAACGCCGCGTGCAGTGAAAGTATTTGGAGGTTAAGATGCTATTTGTCCTATTGGCCGCATTGGTCCTATTCCCAACTTCCTCTTCCGCCGAAATCACCAAGCTCGTCATCGACAAGCGCGAAGCTTTTGCCAACGGACATGAGTTCGGCGTCAGCGGCGCCTACGAGAAAATCCGCGCCAAAGTTTACGGCGAAGTCGATCCAAAGTCGAAGCACAATAAGATCATCGTCAATCTCGACAAAGCGCCGAAGAACGGCCGCGGCCGGGTCGAGTACTCGATGGATGTATTTATCTTAAAGCCAATGGACCTGACGCGCGGCAACCAGACGATTTATTACGATGTCGTCAACCGCGGCAACCAAGCGTTGCGCGTCAACTTCGGCGCCGAGCGCAGTAACGATCCGACGACCCTCGCTCACGCCGGCGACGGCTTCATGATGCGCCAGGGTTACAGCTTGGTATGGAGCGGCTGGCAGGGAGATCTTCTACCCGGCGCCGGCCGCATGACGGCAAGTTTTCCCGCGGCGAAAAATCCGGACGGCAGCGCGATCAAGCGGTGGATTACCACCGAGTTTGTTTTTCAAAAAACTACTTTCTCCGTGCCGCTGAGTTTTGACCGCGGCTCGCTGGACATCAAGCCATATCCGGTGGTGGAAGAAAGCATGGCCAAAGCGCGGCTGACGCGGCGCGCCGGCCCCCATGCAGCCCGCGAAGCGATCGCTAACGATCAATGGTCCTTCGGACGTTGCCCGGATGGAAAAGAAAAGAAGCCGAGCAACAGCGATATCTGCCTCCCCGCCGGTTTCTCACCGGACTTCATTTACGAGTTGGCCTACGAAGCGCGCGACCCGACGGTGATGGCGCTAGGTTTCGCCGCCACTCGGGATCTGATCTCGTTTCTGCGCTACGACCACACCGAGGCCAATCCGCTTTTCGACGCCAAGGAAAAAAAATCGCCGCGCTGGGCGTTGGGCTTCGGCTCTTCGCAAAGCGGCCGCTTTCTCAAAGACATGATTTATCACGGCTTCAATCAAGACGAAGCCGGCAAAATAATTTTCGACGGCGCGATTCCACACATCTCGGCATCGCGGCGGACGTATACCAATTTTGAATTCGCCATGCCCGGCCGCTTTGCCACCGCGGTCGAGGGCCACTACACACCCGGAGACGAATTTCCGTTCACCTACGAAACCATGACCGATCCGCTCAGTAAGACGCGCGACGGCTGGCTCTTGCGCTGCCGCCAGCAAAACTCTTGTCCGAAAATCATGCACTGGGATTCCGGCACGGAATCATGGCAGGGACGTAACTGGCTGGTGGTCACCGATCCATTGACTAAAAAAGATCTACCGATCTCCGACAACGTGCGGCTCTATTATTTCATCGGCACGCAACATGGCCCGACGGACAAACCCGAGCGCGGCATGTGCCAGCAGTTGACCAATCCGCTTTCTTACCAAGAAACCCAGCGCGCGCTGATCGTCGCTCTGCAATCCTGGGTGACCAAAGGATTGCCGCCGCCGCCGACACGCTATCCGCGCGCTTCCGACGGTACTCTAGTGGCGCCGCTGCAATCGGTGCAAGGATTTCCGAATATTCCCGGCGTGCGCTACAAAGGCGAAGTCAACGATCACTTCATCAACGACTACAGCACGCAGCCGCCGCAACATGTGAACGGCAAGAGCTACGCCAGCTTGGTTCCCAAAGTCGACAGGGACGGCAACGAGATCGCCGGCGTGCGCGCGGTCAATCTCCAAGTGCCGGTGGCCACCCACGCTGGCTGGAACCTGCGCGCCAAAGGTTTCATGGAAGATCAGCTTTGTTATCTCAACGGCATGCACGTGCCGTTTACAAAAACTAAAGAAGAGAGAGAAAAGAGCGGCGATCCGCGTTTGTCGATTGAAGAGCGCTACAAAGATCAAGCCGATTACGTGCAGCGCATCAGCCAAGCGGCGCGAAACTTGGTCGACGAAAGATTTTTGCTGCAAGAAGATGCCGAGCGGTTAATTGTCGAGGCGGCGAAAGCAAAAATATTCGCTGAGAAAAAGTAGGGAGACTACGCAGCGGGTGCGCACGACTCACGCCTTGCGCCTCGCGCCTCATGCCTATTTCCCCTCGTAGAGCTTCTTGATAAAGCCGCTTTTGTCGAGTTCGCTGATAAAACTCGCGTCGACAAACTCT
Organism: Deltaproteobacteria bacterium; assembly: GCA_009692615.1. Lineage (NCBI taxonomy): Bacteria > Pseudomonadati > Myxococcota > Myxococcia > Deltaproteobacteria bacterium. Next base: position 20,829 of record SHYW01000076.1, read on the forward strand.
TCCGGCTTGTGGTTGCGGATGTCTGGGCGGGTTTGGGCGACGTAGTCGTAGGTTGGTTCGAGGCCTTTGGTGATTGGATAGGGCGCGGCGATGAAGTCTTGCTTGAAGAGGTTGTAGGAGCCTTCGAGAAATTCCGGGTCGGTGGTTCGGACGTACTTGGTTAATACTTTGAGGGCGAACTCTTTGTTCTGTTTATGAAACGCGATGGCTTCGACGTGGGAGCGCACGAAGCGCATGACCGTGTCGCGGTCTTCGCGAATGGTCTTGCGCCGAGTGACGACCGACGTGGTCGGGAAGGTGATTTCCTTTCTCGCATCGATCAGCACGCGGTATCCTTTGCGCTCGGCCTGGACGTCGGCGGGATAGGTAACGTCGGCGCCGTCGATGACACCCGTCAATAGCGCCTGCAAGCGTTCGGCGTTGGTACCGATGGAAAGCCAGGTAATCTCGCGGTCCGGGTTCAAGCCGTACTTGCGCAGCGCGTAACGGAACAGAAAATCACCGAGCGAGCCGATGCTCGAAGTCGCAATCTTCTTGCCGCGCAAATCTTCCGGCTTTCTGATTTCCGGTTTGACCAGTAACTTGCTGTTCGCCGATGCTATGGTGTGAGCGACGTTGACCAAGTCGGCGCCATTCAAATTTGCCAGCATCACTTGCGGCAGCGCCACCGGCGCGGCGAACAAGCTGCCGCCCAACAGCGCCTGCGAACTCTGGCCCGACCCGCGCAGCAAGACGATATCGACATCGAGACCGTTTTTCTCGTAAATCTTCGCATCCTTGGCGATCCACGGTATCCACATGGCCGCCGACAACGCGGTCATTCCCCAATTGATTTTTTTCAAAGGCCGGTCTTGGGCGAGGCTCGGCGCGGTGAAAGTGAAATTATGGAGGAGCCACCCAACTAGCAAAATTCGTCTGAACGATTTCATCATCCCTCCCTCGCGCTTCGTAGCTCACCAGCCCATTTTGGATTTTCGTCCGCGGGGCCGCTTTTGGATTGTTCGGACCCGAGTAGGGGCCGACCTGCGTGTCGGCCCTCCGAACTCAGCACCGGCGCAGTAGCCGCGCTTGTTGGTGTTGGGCAAAAATAGTACAAGATTGGTAGAAGGAGCAAGTGTAAATGGCAACCTCAAAGAAGCTGAAGGAGCAGGAACCGGGTGAAGAACTGTTAGCTGCTCAAGAGCGAGCGTACTACAAAAAGCGAGCCCGTTTGCTAGAGCGCTACCACGGCCAGTTTGTTGCTCTCTATCAAGGGCGCGTGGTTGGCCACGGACCAAGCGATGAAGACTTAGCCCGGCAAATGTTTGAAAAATTCGGCGACGCACCGTTCTTTATCCAAAGAGTTGAGAAAGAGCCTACCGTATATGAAGTTCCCTCTCCAGAAGTGGTGCGCTGACCGTGCCCGCTTACGACCACGCCTTTAATCCGCCGGCTCCCGTCGCAGACGTAACCGTCGCAAATCCAGTGGCGAGAAATAAACGGTCCAACCTTCGCGGCAAGATGGATACTGGCGCCGATATCACGGTGATTCCGGAAAGGCTTGTGGTCCCGCTCGGCATCAGTCCCAAGGGCCGCGTTTGGACGCGCGGATACGATGGCACATACGCGCAGCGTCCAGTCTATTATGTCCGGCTTACCGTGGAAGGTTTTGTCGTCGCGACCGTTCGCTGTATCGCAACAAACCGCTCCGATGTTCTCCTGGGCCGAAATGTCTTGAACCGCTTTCTCATCATTCTCGACGGTAAGAACCTGTTATTTGATCTGACAAATCCTTAGATGGGCGGCCACCCTCTTCTGATGAACTCGGAGAGGCGAGTTTTAGATCACACTTTCACCGAAGCACCCTCTGCGCCCGCACCAGCACGTTCGGCTCAACCGTCACGCCGATCTGCTTTGCCGCTATCAGGTTGATGATGAAATCAAACTTCATCGGCTGCTCCACTGGAATCTCGGCGGGCTTTGTGCCTTTCAAGATCTTGTCGACAAAGTCAGCGGCGCGCCGCCATAAGTCCACACTGTTCGGCGCGTAGCTCATCAAGCCTCCGGCCTCAACAAACTCAGTGTATGGGTACATCGCCGGCAACCGGTTCTGTGCCGCGAAGTCCAACACCTGACGTTGCTGAGTACTGATAAGTGAACCTATGGCCGTAATGAGCGCCTGGGGGCGTTCCCTTTTCCCTCGCGCAAATGCGCTCTCAAAATCGTCAAGGCTTCGCACCGGAAGCGATAGGAGTTTGAGTCGCAACGCCTTGGCCGCCGCTTCCATTTCTGTGAGGGTCAGGTTTCCCCTGATACCGCTCGATTGCCAGAGGAAGGCTACCTGGGCAACCTTAGGGAAGGCTTCCTTGAGCAGTTCCAACCGTTTGCCATCTAGATCTGGCGCCATGAGGCTAAGTCCAGTGATATTCCCGCCTGGTCGCGCCAGGCTGGAGACAATCCCAGTTCCTACTGGATCGCCAATACCGGGGAATACGATGGGAATTGTCGCACTCGCCTTCTTGGCGGCTAAAACACCGGGGCTACTGGAGGCGACGATGACATCAAGTTTGAGACGGACCAGCTCGGCTGCAAGGTCAGGCAGCCGTTCGAGTTTCCCTTCTGCATATCGGTACTCAATGAGAATATTTTTTCCTTCGACATAGCCAAGCTCGCGCAGCCGTTGGCGCAATGCTTCGACCCGGGCCGAAAAGAAGGACGCGGAGGCCCCGACCAGGATTCCTATCCGGAGACTTCTCACCGGCTGCTGCGCCTCGGCGACGGAAACATTTGCTAAAAAGAAAGTTACCAGTAGCCAGACAAGAATTTTTTTGGTCATGGGTTTTCACCTCTTACTATTGCCTACTGCCTGATGCCTATTGCCTTTTTCATTTCTGTTCATACAACTTCTTGATAAACCCGCTCTTGTCCAGTTCGCCGATGAAACTCGCATCGACAAACTCTTCCGGCTTGCGGCTACGAATCTCAGGGCACGTTTGCGCGATGAAGTCATAAGTCGCGTCGAGACCTTTGGTGATCGGGTAGGGTACTGAAATAAAATCTTGCTTGTAGGTGTCGTAGGAACTTTCCAGCATCTCACGGTCGGTGATCTTCAGTGCCTTGCCCAACACGCGCAGGCTGAATTCTTTGTTCTGCTTGAAAAAAGCGATCCCTTCGACATGGGCGCGGACCATTCTCGCGATGGTGTCGCGGTCTTCGACGATGGTTTTGCGCCGGGTCACCACCGACATGGACGGATAGGAAACTTCCTTACGCAGATCGAGCAAGATGCGATAGCCTTTTTTTTCGCCCTGGGCATCGACGGGGTAGGAAGCCTCGGCGGCGTCCACCGTGCCGGCGAGAAGACCTTGGAGCCGCTCCGTCGGCGTGCCCATCATTAACCAGGTGATATCGCGATTGGGATCGAGACCATATTTACGAAAAGTATGCTTGAGGAGGAAATCGCTGAGCGAACCCAAGCTAGTGATACCGACGCGTTTGCCTTTGAGATCTTCCACTCGCTTGATCTCGGGCCGGACCAAGAGCTTAGTCGCCACCGCGGAAACGGTGTGGGCGACGTTGACGAAATCGGCGCCGCTTAAATCCGCCATGATCATGGTCGTGAGCGTCACCGGCGACGCGATAATGCTGCCGCCCAACATCGCCGCTGAAGTCTGCCCCGAGCCGCGCAACAAGACCAGCTGAACATCGAGCCCATGCTTGTCGTAGATCTTCGCCTCCTTGGCGATCCAGGGAATCCAGTTGCCGGCGGAAAGCGAGGTTACACCCCAGGTAATTTTCCTGAGCGGCTTGTCCTGGGCAAAGCCTCGCGCTGGAATTGTCAGCGCCAAAACAACCAGCGAAACTCCAATGATTCGCGCGGCCGGTATCATGATAGTTTTTCCCCTCATGCCTCGCGCCTCAACGCTTTCCTACTTGGAGGCGTACAGCTTCTTGATGAATCCGCTCTTCTCCAGCTCGGCGATAAAGCTCGGATCGGCGAACTCTTCCGGTTTGTGATTGAAAATCTCCGGCCTGCGCTGGGCGACGTATTCGTAAGTCGTCTGCAGGCCCTGAATGATCGGATACGGGATCGCGATGAAGTCTTCCTTGTAAAGCTCGTAGGAATTTTCCAGCAGTTCGCGGTCGTTGTTTTTGAGATACTTGGCGAGAATTTTCTGGCTCGGCTCTTTCTGGGTCTTGAGAAAATGGATCGCTTCCACATGCGAACGTATCATGCGCGTGACGGTGTCGCGGTCGTCTTGAACCGTTTTCTTGCGCGTCACCACCGACATGGACGGATAGGGCACTTCGATGCGCGCATCCCAGAGCACGCGGAAGCCTTTCTTCTCGGCTTGGCTATCGAAGGGCAGCGAAAGATCCGCCGCATCGACCAGCTTGGCTTCGAGGGCGGCCAATCGGTCGGGCGGCGCGCCGATGGTCAGCCAAGTCACGTCGCGCTCGGGATTGACGCCATATTTTTTCATCACCACGCGATGAAGAAAATCGCCCAGCGAACCTAAGCCCGAACTGGCGAGCCGTTTGCCTTTGATGTCTTCCGGCCGCTTGAGATCCGGGCGGGAAACGACTTTGCTCTGCACCGCTTTGGTGGTGTGGGCGATGGTGGTGAGATCGGCGCCGGCGAGATTCGCCGTCATCAACGTCGCGGTGGTCACCGGCGCGGCGAAAATACTGCCGGCGATGATCGCTTTGGAAGTGTCGCCCGAGCCGCCGCGCAGGTAGACGATGTCGACGTCCAAACCATTGCGTTCATAAAACTTGGCGTCCTTGGCGATCCAAGGAATCCATTGCGAAGTAGAAATCGAAGTCTGCCCCCAGGTAATTTTCTTGAGCGCTTTGTCTTGGGCAGTTAGGGCAGCCGGACCGAGTAGAGGGAATACGCAGAGAACCAGCAATTTCACAGATCGTTTCGTCATGCCAACCTCCGACTCATACTATTGCCTGATGCCTATTGGCTATTGCCTGGCAACTATTTTTGTCCGTACAGCTTCTTAATAAATCCGCTCTTGTCCAACTCGGCGATGAAACTCGGATCGACGAATTCTTCCGGCTTGTGATTATAGATTTCCGGCCGGCGTTGCGCGACCTGCTCGTAGGCGAGTTTGAGACCGCTGACGATCGGATAGGGCGTCGGGATGAAATCCTTGCTGTAGATGTCGTAGGAGCCTTCGAGCAACTCGCGGTCGGTGGTGCGCAGATACTTGGCGAGAATCTTTAGGCTCGCTTCTTTTTGCGTCTTTAAAAAATGAATGCCTTCGACATGGGCTCGGATCATTCGCATCACGGCATCGCGATCGTCTTGAATGGTTTTTCGGCGTGTCACCACCGACATGGAGGGATACGGCACCTCGACACGGGCATCCCACAAGACGCGAAAGCCCATCTTCTCTCCTAGTACGTCGGATGGATAAGACAGATCCGCCGCGTCAACCGATCCGGCCGCCAATGCCTGGAGCCGTTCGGGCGGCGTCCCGACTGTAATCCAGATCACATCTTTGTC
>SHYW01000077.1 GCA_009692615.1 Deltaproteobacteria bacterium
CGCACACACTTGGCCTATATCGAACCAACTCCAACAAGGTGGGGTTCCGCTATGGCCAGGTTTCTAACTTACGACCTCAACCCAACGCACTACCCTGACATAATCGCGTTGCTGTTAACATGACATATTGACGTTGCCACGACACCTTTGCCCGCCACGCCGTCGGACGGCGGAATAACGGCTGAATCCCAGGGATCCGGCCAGGTGGAGTCGGGCACAGAGCCGAAGCCTCCGATGGTAACGGGCAACCCGACCCACCTGCAATCTCGACAAGCTTCCCTATGAGTTCCCACGACTGCGGCACTTTCGCGTCATCGGAACTGGCAGGATCCTTGCGTTTCAGGTCAGGAGCGATGCAACGAGGGAGCTAAACTATGAGCACAGCACTTCTAATTCTCGAACCGACCGACGATGGCATCATCGAAGAATTGTCTAGGAAGGCCATTCGTGACGGCGAACAGCGGCTCATGCTCGCCATGCTGGAAAGCGCTACTGAAGATTTTCAAAAATACATCCTGGCGACGGACAGAAAAGGTAAAGAATTATTTCTGGCAGCCGAAGAATGGATTCTAGCCACCGACGACCCTTCGTTTTTTTCCTTTGAGTGCATCTGCGAACATCTAAATTTCGACCCATGCTATATGCGCAAGGGGCTGATGCGCTGGAAGGAAGCGAAGCTCGACGCGCAACGGAAACAAGCCAGCGATAGCGGCGAGCCTGCGGCAGCTGATTCGGATTGTTTAAAAATGAAAGCATGATGCCGCTGGCAAATGGATAGCAATGTGCCGCCTCAGGCTTGCTCCCCGTTTTCAAGATTCCTTCCCGAGACTCGACTGTAGGAGAATTCAGATCAATCCCGGCACCGCCGCGTGGTCATTGGATCAACTTAATCGCCTTGATCAGCGTCCACTGCGGAATCGTCAGGCCGACCTGCTTTGCCGTTTTCAGGTTCATCCACAGCTCAATGGTTCCGCTTAGTAGCGGAGACGCAACAAAATTGGCGGCCCTTCGCTCTTTGGAATTAACACGAACAAGTTGCCAAAGTCTGTCTCCGGAATCTTGATCTCCGCTGAATGACCCAAGGTCTTGAGCAAAGCCGGAACGCTATTCGAATGACCGACAACCAACACGATGTCCCGGCCATGCTCGCTTCGGAGACGATTAACGAAGGCTTCAATATCGTTGGGCTTAAAACTGACATTGAGTTGCGCGAGGGCCTTCGGTTCAACCCGAAGCGACGTTGCCAGAGGCTCTGCTGTCTTCACTGTACGCTCAAGGTCACTGGTAAAGATTGCGTTGACGCCCGCGTCCTTTAGCAGCGTCGCGAGTAGCACAGCGCGCCGCTGCCCGGCTTCGGAGAGAGGACGGAGATCGGTGCCCTTCGGCGATACAGTTTCACCGTGTCGTACAAGAAAAATCGCCTGCTGAGCCTCGGCTACCAATGTAACAGTAAGCAGTAGCGCGACGACCAGGTTTGATCAGAGAACAGTTTTCTTCATTGCGGACCTCGTTCGTAAGGGTATTATTTGGCACAGACAGAGCAGCTGAGAAAAGTGTTATTTACAGCATAATAGAAATGAGATTCTTCGAGGGGAAAAGTCCAAAATCCGACGTAAGATTGAACTGTATGACGCTAAAATTAAATACTATCCGGGCCACTTAGCCGTAGTTAACGGAAACATAACTAACCGCACTTTCGCACTGGCGCTCAAGGTCCGTGTGGAGCGCAAACACATCTTCCGCCGTGCATTTTCCCCGCCGGCAGGCCAGTGCCAAATCGATCGGTTTGAGACCGAGTCCGGGCGGTTGGACTTGGTGGAGATATTCGACGGCTCGGTCATTGGAATCCATCGCCAAATTATCCCAGCTGTAAATCAGCCGCGCGGCATAAAGAATCGCGCGGATGTAAGGCTTGCGATTTTCCGGCGCCAGTTCTTGCAAGCTATTAAGTTCCGGCAACCTCGGCTTCCAGCTTCTTTCGATACTGCGCAGCAACTCGTCGCGAATCTCTTGCTTCGTTGGCCGGCGAAACTGCGGCTTGTGGCCGTTGAGCAGCGGCACGCCGTGATCCAACATGTCGAGCCGATCCAGGTTCGGCAATCGTCCCCAGCTGCATTCGGGATTGCCCCAGAAGACCGAAAGCTTTCTGCCGTACTCGCCGTCCAAGGTTTTCGCTACAGCGATCCACTCCGCCATCCGCGCCGGCGCTTCTGGACAATTGAGCAGCAGCCCGACATCGATGTCGCTGTAGATGTTGCTGAAGCCGCCATGGGCCAGACTGCCGAGCTTGTAGGCATCGACGAGCGAGGGCCCCAACCGGTTTTCAAAATGCCGCGCTACGGTAGCGACAAAACTTTCGATGTCCGACATTGGCCTACCACGTCCAAAGAGGGCGACCAGCCGGTCGCCCTTACGAAAGATTTAGGAACATACGGCCTTAACTCTCGAGTCCGTACAGGCGGCGTGGATTGCGCACGAGAATTTTTTCCACCAGCGACTGCGACAAATCTTCTCGGCCACCGACGGTCTCGACTAACTTTTCCTCGGCGGACGGATCGTTGTGGCCGTAATCGGAGCCGATCACGATATGATCTTCGCCGATGCACTTCGCCAGATACGGAATATCCTCGTCCGCTTCGCAGGCGATGAACAGATTGTAATCGCGAAACAGCTCGGTGCTGTTTTTAAATTTCGGCCGGTCTTTGAATAGACGGCGCAGCAGATGAATCATGAACGGCGCCCAACCCGCCGATGCTTCGATGAAGCCGAAGCGCAGTCCGGGGAATTTTTCTGGAATCCGGTTCGCCACCAAGTCGCGAAAGGCGAAGATCGGCAGCGCCCGGCCATGGGCGAAGGTGTGATTGCGCGCATGTTCGAAGTACGGCAGCATCCACGGCGCACCCGAACCGGTGTGAATCGTGATCGCCATGTCGAGCTTGGCGGCTTGCTCGTAGACCGGATGAAAGTAAGGATGATCGATGGTCTTGTCGCCTTCGATGCCGCGAAAGAAAATGCCGACGGCGCCGAGTTCTTTGGCGCGTTTCATTTCTTTGAGCGATTCCGGGATCGAGCGCAACGGCAACACCGCGACGAATTTCAATCTGCCATTGGATTTGCCACAGGCTTCGCCGAGCCAGCTGTTGTAAGCCTTGCTGAGCGCCGTATCCAATTCAGGATCGTCGGTGATGTAAACCAAAAACAGCGTCGGATAGATCACCTGAACATCGACGCCGAGCCGGTCCATGTCTTTGATGCGCGCGCCGACATCGGAAATCTCCCGGCTCGAGATCGCGATATCGCCGCGCACGCTCTCGGCCTTTTGCGCCGACGGCGTGACTAAACGGTAACTGCCCTTGCCCGCCGGCTTGGGGAAAATATTGCCGTCGATCAACCACAGCGCATTGCGATCGCCGAACCAAGTGTCATCGGGCAAACCGACCAACACCGGCCGGCGCGGCGCCATTTTCTCATCGATCAATTTCCACATCGCCTCCGGTTCGGCGATATGTGTATCGGCATCGACTACACCTTTCATGCTTCACTCCTTACTTATGACCAGACAATTTTCCAATGGTATACATTGCCAAGATTATGCTTTGCAATCGGCGCACGGAATTGCCGGTGTCGGAAATGCTGGACATTCACATAGGCTTTGAAGTAAGTGAAAGAGACATTATCACGACAAAGGAGCGATTATGGGAACGACATTGATTACCGGACTGGGCTTGGTCGGCACTTCGTATGTGCAGAATGCGCTCAAGCGCGGCGAGGGCGTGGTCTTCTACGACTTCGCGCCGCGAAAAGATTTTCTCGCGCATAAACTCGGCGGCGCCAATGTCACCGTCGTCCAGCGCGATATCCGCGACCTGCCGGCGCTGATCGAAACGATACAAAAACATAAATGCGACACCGTGATCCACACCGCCGGCCTGATCGGCGGCAAGGTCGGCAACCCGATCTATACCGGCTTGCAAATCAACGTCATGGGCACGATCAACGTCGCCGAAGCCGTGCGTTTGACCGGCGTCAAGCGCTTGGTGCAGATCAGCACCTTCGGCGTCTACGACCGGCGCCAAGGAGAACCGACGCCGATCGGCGAAGATTTTCGCCGCGGCCCCGGCGAAGCTTATGGCAATTCGAAAGTCGCCAAGGAACTGATGGTCGAAGCGTATCAGCGCATGTACGGCTTCGAGCTGATCGTCCTGCGCTTGGCCAATGTCTACGGCGTCGGCCACTTCGCCGGCGGCTCGGGCGGCGGCGAGATGGTGCAGAACATGCTGCAAACCGGCATCAAAGGCGGCGTGGTAAAAATCGCCCAGGAAGTCGCCCGCGATTTTGAATATGTTTATTACAAAGATCTTGGACGCGCCCTCGACAAAGCGGTCACCACGCCGCTCAAAGAACCGGTGACCATGAACATCGGCACCGGCGTGGTCATCAAGTTCGACGACCTGGTCGCCACCGCCGAGAAACTCTTGCCCAATTTACAGGTCGAAATCATGCCCGGCGTCAAACCGCGCTCGGCCAAACAACCGATGGTGATCGAGAAAGCCAAACAGGTGCTCGGCTGGTCGCCCGACTACGACATCGTCGCCGGCTTCAAAGATTATATCGAGGAATTGAAAGCCTTGGGCTAAATCGACCACAGGCTCCTGCACTGATGATCGTCTTAGCGTAAGCGAAGGATCTCACCTTCGGTCGAGATTCTTCGCTTGCGCCAAAGAATGATACCTGACTATTGTCAAGCCAAGGTGCCCCATGACTCCACGTCAAACCCTCAAACAACTATTGAAACGGAACCAACTCCTCGTCGCTCCCGGCTGCTTCGACGGATTGTCGGCGCGTTTGGTGCAAGAAGCCGGCTTCGAAGCAGCGTATCTCAGCGGCGGCGCGGTGGCGCGCAGCATGGGCATTCCCGACATCGGGTTAGTCACTATGTCGGAAAACATCGAGCGCGCCGCCCAAGTCGTGTCCGTGCTCAAGCTGCCGATCATCGCTGACGCCGACACCGGCTACGGCAACGCGGTCAATCTGGTGCGCACCGTGCGTGAGTTCGAGCGCGCCGGCGTGGCGGCGATTCATATCGAAGATCAGATCACGCCCAAACGGTGCGGCCATTTGGACGGCAAAGAAGTGATCTCCCTCGGCGACATGCTGCAGAAACTCCAAGCGGCTTTGACAGCGCGCACGGATCCCGACTTCTGCATCATCGCCCGCACCGACGCGCGGGGCGTCAATGGATTTGACGACGCCATCGCGCGCGGCCAAGCTTTCGCCAAACTCGGCGTCGATGCGATTTTCGTCGAAGCGCCGCAATCGGAAGAAGAGCTGGCGGAAATTCCCCGGCGCATTCCCAACATTCCGTTGCTGGTAAACGTCTTCAAAGGCGGCAAGACGCCGATGCTGCCGATGGCGCGACTGGAAAAAATGGGCTATCGCATCGCCATCTATCCATCGGAAACTCAACGCGCGGCGATCTACGCCATGCGCACCGCGCTCAGCACGCTCAAACGCGAAGGTACGACGGAGTCGATTGACGCGGCGCTGACGACTTTCAAAGAGCGCGACAAAGTCGTCGACTTGGACGGCTGGCAAAAGCTCGAAAAGAATTTTCTGGCAGTGGAGGAGAAATAATCATGGCCTTTAACCTTGTTGAAACCACCATCGAACAAGTTCACGCGGCTTATAGATCCCGCGAGCTCAGCTGCCGCCAGCTGGTGCAAATGTATCTCGACCGCATCGACGCCTTCGACAAAAACGGTCCGACGATCAACGCGATCATCTCGCTCAATCCCGATGCGCTTAAGGAAGCCGACCGCCTCGACGCCGCTTTGAAAACTTCCGGCTTCGTCGGCCCGCTGCACGGCATCCCGATCATCATGAAAGATCAAGGCGACGCCACGCCAATGCCGACAACGCTCGGTTCGCTCTTGTTCAAAGATTATTATCCCGACCGCGACGCCTTCGTGGTCGACAAATTGAAAAAAGCCGGCGCGATTATTTTAGCCAAGGCGACACTTGGAGAACTCGGCGGCGGCGATACTCACGGCTCGCTATTCGGCTCGACGAAAAACCCCTATGACCTCGAACGCACCGCTGGCGGTTCTTCCGGCGGCTCGGGCGCCAGCGTGTCGGCGAATTTCTGCACCGTCGCCGTCGGCCAAGAAGGCTTCGCGTCGATCCGCAGGCCGTCGACCTGGAATGGTGTCACCGGCATGCGTCCCACCGCCGGTTTGGTCAGCCGAGCCGGAGTCTATGCTGGCTGGCCCTCAGTAAACGGCTCCCTCGGACCGATGGCCCGATCGGTGACGGATTTAGCTAAGCTGCTCGACGTTATGGTCGGCTACGATCCCGACGATCCAGTGACGGCTCGCGGTGTTGGCAATGTTCCCGACAGCTTCACAAAATTTCTCGACAAGAGCGGACTCAAGGGCGCGCGTATCGGTATTCTGCGCGAGTCCATGGGCTACGATGCCGAGCCGGGCTCGGAGGATTTTAACAAAATCACCGAAGTGTTCGACAGAGCGGTGGCGGAATTAAAAGCCGCCGGCGCGGAAATCGTCGATCCGATCTTGATTCCCAACTTGAAAACCTTACTCGCCAAACGCGCCGGCAGCTTCACCGACGAAGAAGAAGGCTTTCGCAACTTCCTCGGTCGGAGCAAGAAGCAGCCCTATCAATCCCGCGCCGAAGCGATGCAGTCTGCCGATTTCCCCAAAGTTTTCAAAGCCGCGCGCGAACGCTGGGCACGCGATCCCAAACCGGAAGCGCACTATGAATATTTGAAAGCCAAAGAAGAGTTGATGACCAACCTGCTCACGGTCATGGCCGAGAATAAACTCGACGCCATCGTGCACAAGTCGGTGGAACATCAGCCGACCTTAATCAAAGACGGCATCAACCCGCCCTACGTCGATCAAAAAGGCGCGCCGCATATCAACACGTTTCTAGTCTACGTACCGTCAGTCGTCGTTCCCGCCGGCTTCACGCGCGACAACCTGCCCGCCGGCATAACTTTCCTCGGCCGGCCTTACGACGACGCCAAGATGATCCAGTTTGCCTACGCCTATGAACAGGCGACCCAACATCGCAAACCGCCGGCGAGTGTGACGCCCCTGTGAGTGAACGGCGAGATAAAATTGTGCGGGACGTTTCACCACGAAGGCACGAAGGTCCGGACGCTTAAGGTTCCGAACTTGGCGTCCCTTCGGCGTAGCTCAGGACATGCTTTGCGCCTTTGCGAGAGGTAATTCCGAATCCGAAATTATTGGAGACATCCATGCAACTGTACCGACTTTACGCCGGCGCCGATGGGCAATCTCACTTCGAGCCGCTGGACAGCGCTAAAGCAAACTACTTCAACGATACCAAACCGGCCACCAGCCATTTATTTCGCGACGATTTTGCGCCCCACATCGTCAACTTCCACCGCGCGCCCAGACGACGCTGGGTGGTCACTCTTCAAGGCAGCGTAAAAATCGCCATCGGCGACGGTAGTCATATGACCTTTCATCCCGGCGATATATTTCTCGCCGAAGACACCACCGGCCAAGGCCACACGGCGACGCCGACCGATTGGGTAAGGCTCTACGTCAATTTGGATTAACCACGAACTAACACTCGCCAATGACCGCACCGAATCAATCCAAACAAATTCATTTCGTCGACACCACGCTGCGCGACGGCCAACTGAGCCTGTGGGCGTCGAACATGACGACCGGCATGATGTTGCCGGTGGCGGAGCGGCTCGACCGCGCCGGCTTCGAGGCCATCGAGATCATGTCGTCGGCTTTTTACAAAAAGTGCGTGCGCGATTTAAAAGACGATCCTTGGCAGCGCATTCGCTTGCTCGCGCAGCGCATGCGGCGAACTCCGTTGCGTTCGATCCGCAGCCGTTCGATGCTGGCGTTTCAATTGACCGCTCCGGCCATCGCCGACCTTTGGCTCGAACGGCTCGCTGCCAACGGCATCACCGAGCTGCGCACTTCCGATCCGTCGAACACGCCGGAGTATTGGCGCTACGCGGTGGACGGCGCCAAACGCGCCGGGCTGAAAACCATACTCAACATTATTTATTCGGTCTCGCCCAAACACACCGATGAATATTTTATCCAACGCAGCCGCGAAGCGGCCAAGCTCGATGTCGCGCGCCTATGCTTCAAAGACCCCGGCGGATTGCTGACGCCGGAGACCACGCGCCGCTTGGTGCCGTTGATTCTGCGCGAGGCCAAAGACAAGCCGGTGGAATTTCACACCCACTGCAACACCGGCCTTGGGGCGATCTGCTGCCTCGAAGCGATCGAGGCCGGTATCACCTCTATCAACACCGCGATCCCGCCATTGGCCGACGCTTCGTCCAATCCATCGCTGTTCAACGTCGCCATGAACGCCCGTGCCCTAGGTCATCAAACGATCATCGACGAGGAGTTGCTCAAGCCGGTGCAAACTCACTTTGCCCAGATCGCCAAGCAAGAAAACCTACCGGTGGGGAAAGCGCTGGAATACGACGCCAGCCATCCGCTCCATCAGGTGCCGGGCGGGATGATTTCCAATTTTCGTTTTCAGCTCGGCAATCTTGGCAAACTCGACCAGTTGCCGCGGGTGCTCGAAGAAGTGTCGCGCGTGCGCGCCGAGTTCGGCTATCCGATCATGGTAACGCCCTACTCACAATTTTTCGGCGTCCAAGCGGCGATCAACGTCATGGTCGGCGAGCGCTACAAAGAAGTTACCGACGAAGTGCTCTTCTACGCTTTGGGTTTTTGGGGCGAAGAGGAAGCGGAATCGATCGATGCCAACTTAAAAGACCGACTGCTCGCCAGTCCGCGCGCAAAAGAACTCGCCAAGTGGACGGTCCCAGAAATGTCGTTGAACGAGTTTCGGGAAAAGTTTGGCGGCGCGAGCGTCAGCGACGACGACAAGCTGTTGAACTTTTTCGCCGGTGAGCCGGCATTGGCAGCGATGAAATCGACGCCCGCGACGCTCGATTATGCGCGGCCCGCGACGCCGATTGTCGCACTGATCGAGGAACTGGCAAAAAGAAAGAATAACTCGATGGTTTACATCAAGCGTGAAAATTTCACGCTCAGGATGGAACGGCGGCTAAAGACAGATTAATTACGCGACAGCGTGGCGACTGCCAGAATGGCATCCGTCGCTGACTGGCGGCCGCTCGGTTCGACGCGCGGCAACTTCACGATGACATCGCTAGCGCTATCGTCCGAGGTCTCGGCGCAGCTGCTATTTTCTTCCGGGAACAAGCGGGCTTCCGAGTCACTGGTGATCAAGCGCGCCGCCGCCAAACCACATTGCGCGGCGAAATCCACAACTTCCGCCGTCACCAGACCAGCATTGGCAGGAACAACCGTTAACGCAATAAAAATGGCGGCAAGTGACAAAGCTTTCATCGGTATACCCTCAATTTCCAGATCAACCACCAACGCTTATGCGCAAGCGCCATGCCGTCGGAGCGTATCGCTTGAGTAACCACTCCAAGCCGCATTGGAACCATTCGGCGCAGCCCTTGGCCTCGGCTAATTACTAAATTTGCTACCCGTTGCCCACTTCTGTATTCACTTAGCGGTTGCTTGATTTGACCCAGGATCGCGAGGTAGGCGAAAACATGACAGGACGATACCACCGGCTCTTACGCTGGATGACTTTCATGTTCAGCCTGAGTCTCTCACTCGGCGGCTTGGCGCTGGCAGCCGACTGGTCTTGCGTTGCCAACCAGCCAGCGTGTCAGACGGTAACGATCGTTCACGATGGCTGGCACGCCGCCATCGTCTTGCGCCGCGGCGATGTTTTAAGTGGCGCTCCGCCGGAGTTGGCTGACTTCCCCGAGGCCGAGTTTGTCGAGTTCAGCTGGGGCGACCGAAATTATTTCCCCAATCCCAACTCCGGCGTATTGGCGGCATTGCGCGCAGCGTTTTGGTCCGGCGGCAGCATTCTCCATCTAGTCGGATTCAGCGACACGATCGAAAAATTCTACCCCGGCGCCAAGATGACCGAGCTACGCTTGAATGATAATAGCTATCGCCGATTAGTTACGTTCATTTCGCAGACCTTCGCTCGTCCGCGGGCCGACATTCGCGCCAACGCCAGTCCTGGACTATTTGCCTACAGCCGATTCTATCCAGCCCATTCACATTTCAGCATTCTCAGAACCTGCAACAGCTGGGTTGCCGAAGCCCTCGCCGCAGCGGGCGCGCCAGTGTCGCCGCGCTGGGTGATTACATCGGGCAATCTTGCCGACGAGCTAGAAGCGCTCAGTAAACCCTAAGCGATCTATCGCGTTGCGCTCGAAACCAAGAACATGCAAACTGTCGTTGCAAGTGTTGCCATCGTTCTGAATAAACATGAATTCATCGCACCAACATCGCCTCGCCGGAATTGTCAGTTTTCTACTGATGCTTTTGATCGCAGCATGTCGGCCGACGCCAAGTCCAATGCCAGCGCCGGCGCCGCTGGAGAAGAGCGATGGACTCAAGCCGGAACCGCCGATTGAAATCGCCAAACTTCCCGATGACAAATCCCCAAGCCTTCCGCCAATAAAACCGGCGATTCCGCGAACTCTTCCCGAGTCGCTCATCGGCGCCCCGGAAAAAGAGTCAGCGTCGCGCCGCCTCGAATACAACACTTTGCTGAGCAGCCGGACGATCGATCCGGTGGTCCGTTCAGGCTGGAACTATCGCCGCACCAGCGCCGGTGCCATCGTCGGTTTTGAATTTTCCAATCATGGCGGCAACCGCATCCTACCAACGCGACGCGACGTCGTGAAAAATCAGTTTTTCACTCGCGATTTTCAGTTTCGCTTCGATGAGCGGGCGCGCCAGGACATTCATTTGCTGGTCACCGATTGGGTGCCGTCCCGCGATCGGCAGTTTCGTTTGAGCGAATTGATGCAAAGCTTATTCTATTTTTTCCCACGCAGTTTTTTGCCCGCCATCGTCAACGACACCGAGAGAAATTTAATCACCTTGCCGACCGGCGAAGAAGTCGAGTTCGATGCGAGATCTCATGAAATCGTCGGCGGCGGGCTGTCGGAAGCGCCGGTGGATTTGAACCCGGATCGGAGCGCGCGCCAATTTCCCGCCGTTGAATATCGCGGCAAAGGCGTCGTCGTGCGCGCTAACGCCCGCGGCAGCGATCCGCGCTTGAGCGGCATGGCGACGATCACTAGCGGCATGCCAACGAACAACTGCGAAAAGGGGATCGGCTGCAACCGATGCCAACTACCGGTGCGCGAACTCTGGGATCAAAGCGGCGCGCTGCGCTTCAAGTTCGCCGGCGATCAAGAATTCGATAAATTTCTGCTGGCGCGCTGTCAGTTCGGATTGCCGAAAAATGACACAGGCTACGCTTTGACGCTTGCGAAGTAGGGGCGGGTCGCGACACGCCCGTCTTTTCCACCCCTAGATTAACGCCTGCGCGGGAATGACGGACAGGAAATGTTGGCAACTATTTTTTCTCTGGAGTTGAACGGGTAATTTTCGGATCGACACCGGCGGGCAAGCACCAAAAGGTATATTCGTAATAGAGCTGCGTGGTCCTGGCGCCGCCGATTTCGGCGCCGGTGGAAAGCGTCGCGCCGATGCCGGCGGCGACCATGGATTGCGACACCGGTTCGTTGGGATAGACGGCGGTGAGAGTGTCGTAACTTTTCTTATGTTCAGTGCGCAGTGCGGCGACGCATTCTTGGCGTAATTCCAGCGCGTTGAGTAAATCCCACTTATCGACGTTACCCTCGGGCGCGAGACCGCGCGGTTTACCTTCGACCCGGCGCGTCACCCAGCTATGTTTCCACAGCAGCCAGGCGGCTTGCGCTCCATCGGCGCAGAGCAATGTTAAAGCGATCGCAGCGGCAACGATTTTCATCTTTCCTCCGACCCATGGCGAGACGCCAGACGTTCTTTCAGTATAACATAACCAGCTTCGGCTCGGCGGAAAAGGTCGATGCGGTGAATTATTGTGGTTGCAATTGGCGCCAATCCTGAATAGGAAATTGTTAACCTCGGATAGTCAGCCAAAGGAGCAAATATGTCGAACCCATTAGTGATCGATGCCGACGGACATTGTTATGAACCCGATAACGACCTGGCGAAGTGGATGCCCAAGGAACTTGCCAGCCAGGCGCCCAATCGCGTCAGCGATAGTTCCGGTTACAACCACTTGATGATCGAGGGACGGCTGAGTAGCCGGCGGCGTTGGGGCGGCGGCACCGATCGTGGAGAAGTTTTCGCGTCGCATATCGAACGGAGCCGGCCGGGCATGACCGATCCGCTCAAACGGCTGCCCGACATGGATGAAGAAGGCATCGACGTGGCGATTATTTTCGGTACCTCGATTGCGTTGAGCGTCAACGGCATGGCAAACAAACCCTTGGCGGCGGCGATCTGTCACGCCGTCAACCGTTGGTTAGCTGAAGAATATCTCGTCCCCGACCCCAAGCGTTTGAAAGGCGTCGGCCTGATTCCCGTGCAAGATCCTCAGTTAGCGATGAAAGAGTTGGAATACATCGCCCAGCAAAAAGCCGTTGTCAGCGCCATGCTGCCGACCAATGTCTACGGCATCAATCTCGGTCATCGCATGTTCGATCCGGTCTACGCCGCGGCCCAGGAGATGAACATCCCACTTTCAGTCCATCCGCAAACCGAACATGACGGCCAGTACGGCGTCTGGGGCGTCATGGGCGCCGGCAGCGAGCGCATGGAAAAATACAGCTACGTGCACATGACTTCGTTCCCGTTCGAATTGATGATCGCCCTCATGCACATGATCGGCGAAGGCGTCTTCGATCGCTATCCCAAACTCAAAGTCGGTTTCATGGAAGGCGCCTGCGGTTGGCTGCCCTTCTGGTCCGAACGCATGGACGAGCACTTTTACAAACTGCGGCCGCAGTGGCCGCTGTGCAAACGCAAGCCGTCGGAAATCGTCCGGAGCGGCCAAGTGAGCTTCACCTGCGAGCCGGAAGAAACCATCCTGCCCTATGTGCTCGATGACATCGGCATCACTCAAGTGATGTACGCCTCGGATTACCGCCATTGGGATTCCGAATTTCCCGACTCAGTGAAACAAGTCAAAAAAATTCCCGGCATGACCGACGACAAACTACGTCATGTGTTAGGCGAGAACGCGCGCAAGTGGTTCAATCTAAGTGACGACGAATTACCGGTGCGTTAGGTCGAAGCAAGATGAAAATTCGGCTCATGATAATGCTCGGCGCCATCGTCCTGGCGTCGAGCGCCCCAGCGACCGTCCATGCACAAGACAAGGTCATCATTTCCTATTCGAGCCGAGACTTTTCTTTTCTCCCCGGCCATGTGGCGGTGACTAAAGGATTCTTCCGCGACGAAGGGCTTGAACCGATCATGGTGCAGATGCGGCCGCCGATCGCGGCGCCGGCGCTGATGAACGGCGAGATTCATTACACCACGACCTTCGGGAGTATTTTGAACGCGATCATGCAGGGCATTCCCGCGCGCATGCTCGCCGTGATCACGGAAAAGTCGCCCTACTACATCGTCGCCCGCCCAGGGATCAAAAGCGTCGCCGAACTGCGCGGCAAAAAAATCGGCGCCCAGCAACGCGGCTTGTCCGACCGCGTCATGGCCGAGTCGATTCTCGAAGCCAAGGGGGTCGATTTGAAAGACGTCCAGTTCGTCAACATCAGCGGCGACCTGCCGGTGCGCATGAGCGTCCTCACCAGCGGCTTGGTCGACGCGGTCTGCTTGCTGCCGCCGGGACCGGTGCTGCTGGAAAAAGATGGCTATCGGATCATCGCCGGCCCCAACGATGTAAAACTTGGCGTGCCCACCGTCGGTCTCACCGCGACAAACCAGCGGCTGGCGGAAAAACGCACGGAAGTCAAAAAAGTTTTGCGCGCGATGGTCCGCGGCCTGCGCTTCGTGCGCGAGCGGCGCGACGAGACGATCTCGATCATGGCTCAGTGGCTCAGTCAGAAGCCGGACATCGCCACGCGCTCCTATGACTTGATCATCGCCGGTTACAGCCAAGACGGCGCCACCAGCGACGCCACCTGGCAAGCGCTCATCGACAGCCGCGTCCAAACCGTCGGCCTGCCGCGGCCGAGTTCCCTCGATCAAGTCCGCGACTTCACCGTCCTGCGCGAAGTGCAAAAGGAATTGAAGCTGCACTGAATAAGAATTAATTCTCGCAAAGACGCCAAGTTCGGAAAAAATTAATTTCTTATCTTTGCGCCTTCGCGCCCCTTCGACGTTGCTCAGGGCATGCTTTGCGAGAGATAATCCGACTCCGAAACTCATGCCTCATGCCTGTTGCCTTCCTCTAATCCTCCACCACCTGCACCGCCGCTTCGACGCCATTCTTTTTTAATATCTCCACATACTCGCGCTGGATCGCGGCATCTTCGTCGGCCATCGGGATCATCGTCCAGGACGGATTACGGAAGCGGTCATGGCTGTACTTCGGACTATCGCCGCGCATGGCGAAATGGCGCATGTTGCCTTTGCCGGTGTTGAAGTGGCCATGCCACATGAGATCGTCCGGTGAGTAGACCGTGCCGACTTTGAAATCGAAGCGCTGGCGCTCCTCCCCGTCTTTCCATAAAACCACGTAGCCTTCGCCTTGAGTGATGATGATCACCGCTCCCGGACCATGACGGTGAAAGGTGCTACGGCACCCAGGAGGAAACTCCGACACGTGACAGCCGTAAGTCGTGTCCGCCAAGGTGTAACGCATATGCTTGACGTTCTTGCCCTTCATCGGAAAGTCGTCGAGGGGAAAATGGTTGACGTCGGGAACCAGATTGGTCTCCCAGTAACGGTCGGTGACATGCTTGTTGTAGCGCAGAAACTCGTCACCCTCGTGAAAGCGATCGGTGAAATTGAACGGATTGCGAAAAATAAAATCCTCGTTGTGAAAAATATTGATCATCGCCGGGCAAGTGGTGCCGACGAACAGACGGATCGGCTCGCTGCCCGTACCGTTGTAGTGAATATAGGTGGAGTTCAGCGGGATCGCGAAGATCGCTCCCGGCCCCCACTCGAAGGTCACCTTGGATTTTTCGTCCTGCCACACCGATGTCGCGCCGCGCCCCTTGGCGACGTAAACGATCTCCTCAAATAAATGGCGCTGCGGTAAGGTCTGGCGGCTCGGCGGAATCTCCAAAACGTAGGCATCGGTGCGCTGCTGAGTCGAGAGATTGAGATAGCAGCCAGGCACGCCCATGCGTTCCCAGTGAGCTAACTCCAAACTCGTCACGTCATTGACTACGTTGCCCCTGACGATGGGAATGCCTTCCTTCTGTAACAACAGATCGTAAGGCGTCGGTCCGAAGTCGAGATGTTCGCGAAAAGGTAAAAGCATAGTTGGTTCTCCTCTGACTATTTCTAAATCACAAGCGCGCTTGGGAGACAACGTTGGCAGGATATTTTTAACCGGTGAGTTAGCATTCCGTCACCCCGGTGAAAACCCGGGTCCATCCTCATCCCGACAACCTGGATACCGTTTTCCACCGGTATGACGGAACGCAACTTGTGCTTGACGGCTGGATAAGTCTGCCGTATTTTGCGCGCAACTCATATATTCTATCCACGAAGCTAATATGGCTAAAAAACAT
The DNA here is from genome assembly GCA_009692615.1 of Deltaproteobacteria bacterium. NCBI lineage: Bacteria > Pseudomonadati > Myxococcota > Myxococcia > Deltaproteobacteria bacterium. The sequence goes on from SHYW01000077.1 coordinate 15,599, forward strand.
CTACTTCCGATCCTGCTCGGCTTACTGATATCTTGGTCGCCACCAATCGTTCACGCCGCTGAAACTCTGCGCGCGGCCAGCGGCGGTTTTACCACGGCGATTCATGCCGTGCTTTGGGGCGCCTACGAACAAAAACTCTTTCGCAAGTACGGCCCCGATGTCGAATACTTGGCTTTGAACAGCGGGCGGCTAGGCATGCAGATGATGCTGTCGGATGATGTCCAAGTGCTGTTTTCCACCGGCGTCACGGCGGTGACGACCAATTTATCGGGCGGCAACTTAGCGATCATCGCCGGCGGCCTGAATTTTTTTCCGAATAAACTGATCGTCCGGCCGGAGATCAAACGGGCGGCGGATCTAAAAACGAAGGTGCTTGCCGTCGGCGGTTTCGGCGCCGCCAATCATACGGCGCTGTTAGTGTCGTTGGAAAAGCTCGGCGTCAATGTTAAGGACGTGACCATCATCCAAATCGCCGGCGCCGCGGCGCAGTTGGGCGCGCTGGTCAAAGGCGTGATCCACGGACTGATGTTCAACGAACCCCAGGCGAGCATCGCGATCAAGAAGTTCGGTATGCAGTCGCTGCTCGACATGAGCGAGATCAAGACGCCGTTCCCGCAGAACTCGTTTATCGTCAAGAGAAACTATCTTGAAAGCAACCGCGACAAAGTCGTCGGCATCATGAAAGCGGTGACCGAATCGATTTATATGCTCAAGCGCGACCGTCCGCTCGCCATCCGGCTGATCAAGAAATACATTCGCGTCAACGACGAAGAAGCCGGCATCGGCTACGACTATTACTTGGCCAAACATGCCGAAGGCATTCTCGAACTGCCCGACCGCCGCGGTCTTCAATTCGTCATCGACGACATCGCCAAGACCAATCCCAAAGCCGTCGGTCAAACACCCGAGTCGCTGAAAGTTCTCGAACCGTCGGTGCTGGATGAAATCAAGAAGAGCGGATTTGTCGAGAAAGTGAGATAGGCGTGAGTCACCCCCACCTCTTTCCTCCCCCGCAACGCGGGGGAGGATGAAGGAGGGGGGATTGCCTACTGGCCATTGCCTCCCCTATATTCGCCGAATGAAAGACAATCTCCGCACCGGCCTCGCGCGCACCCAGAGCTACGTCACGACCATCGAGATGCGCGCGCGTCAGTTGGAAAACGATGTTTTCTCGACGCCGTCGATGATCAGCTTGATGGAGCGGACCTGCACGGATCTCACCGAGCCATACTTGAACGACAACGAGCAAACCGTGGGCACACATGTCGACGTGCGACACCTGGCGCCGACCAAGATCGGCCAGAGCGTCAATGTCAGCGCGGAAATCATCGAAGTCAAAGGCAACAAGATTCGTTACGCGCTGTCGGCGAGCAACGACAACGCTGTCAAGATCGGCGACGGCACGCATTGGCGCGCGGTTATCAATACCGATAATTTTGCGATTGAATAACGGCGGGTTCTAGCCACGGAGGTGATGCATGAAACTGTTCACGTACCAACCCTGACCCTACGCCCACAGGACAAGGATTGTCCTGGCCGAAAAAAACATTTCCTATGAGAGCATCGAATGCGACTTGAAGAACAAGTCCAAGGAGCTGCTCGAGCGAAATCCCTACGGCAAAGTCCCGGTATTGGAAGATGGCGACGCGGTGATCTACGAGTCGGCGGTCATCGATGAATATCTCGAAGACAAATATCCCCAGATACCGCTCATGCCGAAAGCTCCCTACCAACGCGCCCAGGCGCGCATCTGGATCGACTACTGCAACACCCGCTTGCAGCGCGCCGGCGGTTTCATTTCACATGAGTACAAGGTCGAGCAATCGAAAGCCGAAGTGAAAGAATATTTGCAGACTCTCGATCTCCAAATGGCCAATCGAGAATACATCGCCGGCGATTATTCACTGGCCGACATTACGTTCATCCCGTTCTTCACCAGATTGGAACGCTATCAATCGAGCATTGGCGACGATCTGCCAAGTGTAAAATCGTGGATGACGCGGCTGCTCGGCCGGCCGGCGGTGCGAAGCACGTTATAGGGCGCGGCAAACGACTGAACGCACGCTAGCGATCCGAGGTAGGGGCTGGTCGTGACCCGCCCTCGGATGGATACCGGCCTGCGCCGGTATGACATAAATAACCGAGATTCGAACGGAGACATATCGTGATGAGAATTCCCTTTAGACTTTTGCCTCTATTCCTAATGCTTGCGGCACCAATGGAATCTCCCCACGCCGCCGCGCCGCTCACAAAAGTCCTGCTCACCACCGGCTCGGTGAGCGAACGGGAGGCGGCGGTTTACGTCGCTCAAGAACTGGGCTACTTCCGTAAATATGGCCTGGAGGTCCAGTTCATCCAAGCGCGCAACGGGCCGGTCGGCATGGCCGCGCTAAGCTCCGGCGAGTCACAATTTCATTGGGGGTCGGTGTCGGGCGCCAATCTTGGCGCCATCGCCGAAGGCGCCGATATCGTATTCGTCGCCGGCTTCATCAATCGCCTCACCGGCATGTTCATCGCCCAGCCGAAAATCAAAAACCCCGGCGAGCTGCGCGGCAAGAGCGTCGGCGTCAACAGCCTCAGCGGCGGCGGTTGGATTTTTTCCATGCTGACTCTGGACCATTGGGGGCTTCAGCCGGAGCGCGACAAGATTCAGTTCCGATCCCTCGGCGATCAAACCGTCATGGTGCAAGGATTCATGGCCGGTATCGTCGACGCGGTGTTGGTCGGCTACGCCCATGGAAAAAATTTGCAGAACAATGGCTACAGCGTGCTCGCCGACGTCGAGAAGCTGCCAATCGCCTACCAAGGCTCGGGGCTGATGTCGCGGCGCAACTTCATGCGCAGTCAACCGGCGGTGGCGGAAAATGTCTTTCGCGGTTTGCTCGACGCCGTGAACTTTATCCGCAACCCGGCCAACAAGCCGGAAGTGATCCGCGCCCTCGCCAAGGGCATGCGCTTGCGCAAACTAGAAGATGCCGAGGAAGGTTATCAAAGCCTGCCGACGCTTTATGACAAGAAGATCTATCCAAGCGTCGACGGCATTCGCAACGTCATTCGTTTATTGGGTACGACCAATGAAAAAATTCGCCGGCTCAAAGCGGAAGAGCTGATCGAAGACAGTGTGCTGAGAAAATTGGAGAAGGAAGGCCGATTCTAAAACCAACCGCGGGTCATTCGTTAGCGCTGCATATTGACGCGCAAGCCGATTTCCGACACCGCCGCCGCGGTATCGGCGGACAAAGAAGCAGTCTTCTCGAAATTGGGATTGATCAAGGTCAATCCGAGCAACACCAACATGACAAATCCTAACGCTAACAGTGGTTTTGTCGTCTCATTCATAAATCGCCTCCCAACCCGTCTGGACACGATCTGATAAACTTCACAAAATCCATAATCCATTTGACGCTGAGCCCGTCCCTTCGTTTACGCTTGGCGCCGGACCCCGCGCTGCTTCCTTCAGCTAACCGGATAAAGACGCAAGCATCGTGCCTCGGAGAAATGCCAGTAAAACCGGCGATCGCAATGGATCTTGCGCGGCTTCTTGGTAATGCCAAACCGCAATAACCGGCCACAATTGTGCGCTGAAGACAAATCTGGCCCGCATTCGGTTGCGAATTTAGCGCTTGACCGGCGCGCCTCACCTACCCTATTTTAGCCGCATACCAACCGAGGTGAGCGATGTTTGGATTTAACATTTTGCCAATTCCCCTACGAACGCTAATTCTCCCGACGATTCTGCTGAGCGCCGTCACCAGCGGCGCATTGGCGCAGAGCCGCAACACCCGGCCGCTGCGCGTCGCCTACCTGAGCACGACGGTCACCATGGCGCCGGTTTGGATGGCCAAAGAGACCGGCGCCTTCGCCAAGGAAGGGTTGGACATCGAAGTTCTCTCCATGAACTCCAGCAGCGCGATCCCAGCGCTTATCGCCAACGAGGTCGACATCGTGGAAGTCTCCGCCGCGCCCGTGCTCACGGCCGCGTTGCGCGGCATCGACGTGACATTCATCGCTGGTCTGTTGAACACCATGATTTGGGATTTTTACGTACGTCCGGAAATCAAGAGCGCCGAGCAGCTCCGAGGCAAAATAATCGGCACCGATCGTCCGGCAACGCCGGTGGCTTACGGCACCCTGGTGGCGCTAAAAAAGCTTGGCTTGACTGCGAAGGATGTCCAGCTCCGTCCGCTCGGCAGCAGCCCGCAGATTGTCGCGGCGTTCTACGCTAACCAAATCGTCGGCGGCGTGGGCTCGCCGCCGGCCAGCTTCAAGATGGAGCGGGATGGATTTCATTCTCTAGTGAGCTTGATCGCCGAGCCCTATCAAAATGTCGGTTTGGTCGCGCGCAAAGGCCGTATCGAAGAGCTAAGTCCGCGCCTGGTCCAGCTCCTGCGCGCCGTGCGCAGCGGCATCGACCGTTTCTACGCCGATAAACCCTTCACCGTGAAAGTCATCGGCAAATATTCAAAGGAAACCGACCCCGATGTGCTCGACCGCAGTTATGAGTTCTTCAAGAAAGCCGGCTTCCGCCGCGAGCTGGTGACTTCAGAGCCGGGGCTGCAAGGGATTCTCGATTTTCTTAGCGAATCGATCCCCGAAGCGAAAACTGCCAAACCGTCGCAGTTCTTCGACGACCGCATCGTGCGCCAGGTGAATGCTGGAAAATAATGTGGACCGCATGAATCCGAAAGTCTCCCTTTGTAAAGGGAGATTTAGAGGAATTTTCGCGCGGCGCTTGACGGCGAAAACCCTCACAGGATATGTTTGCGGGCAAGTAACAAAACGAATCGGACTTTCATTTCGGAGGTAGCTCATGTCAGCTAACGATAACGGTAAAAACGCCCTTCATCTCGCGACTCATTCCGGTTGGTACCGCTTCGAGCGCCGAGGTGAGAATTGGCAACAGGTCGATCGCGCACTCACCTTTTGGCAGATGAGTTGTCTTCAAGTAGATCCCGATAATCCCAAGAGAGTATACGCCGGCACTGAGCACTCCGGCATGTTCGTCACCAACGATGGCGGCAAGGACTGGAGCCGCGCGGAACCTAACGTGCCGATTTTGGAAATGTCGGCGCTGTTGGCGCTCTCGGGAAAACTCCTCGTCGGGACTCGGCCGGCAGCGCTTTACATCAGCTCGGAAGGCAACGGCTGGCAGGAAGTCAAAGGCGTGCGCCAAGGCGCCTTTGGCGGCACCTTCCCGCCGAATCCCGACCTCGCGCCACGCACCCGCGTGCTTACCCAGGAGAGCAACGCGAACGGTCGGCTCTACGCCGGCATCGAAGTCGGCGGTATTCTGGTCAGCGACGATGACGGCGAGAACTGGACTAGGTGCAACGACGGTCTCACCGACCCGGATATGCACCAAATCCTCCCCGCAAAACAGAGACCCGGATTGGTAGTCGCAGCCTGCGGCGAAGGAGTTTCCCGCAGCACCGACCGCGGCTCGCACTGGCAAGAAGTTACGCCGCCGGGCGGGCGCACTTACGGCAACGCCTTGGCCGAAGACGATAACGGCAATATTTATTTGGGCATCACCCAGGACCGGCCGCGAACATGGACACGCGCGGGCCGGGCGCACACGGCGATTTTCAAATCCAGCGACGGCGCCAATTGGCAATTGTTGACCGAAAAAATGAGCGGCGGCGTGATGGACATTTGTCCTGGCGTCGATGGCAACGGCGTGCTGATTTCAACCGCCGACGGCGAAGTGGTCAGTGTCGATCCAGCAGGCGAAACGCGCACGCTGATTAGCGGCCTGCCGTGCATCTCGGCGCTGGCGCTCGGGGCGTAATCCGCGCGGTAATTCTGCTGTAGGGGCGACCGGCGGTCGCCCTTACGAAGCCGGCAGTCTTTGATATTTGCCTTTGAAGAAAACCAGCGGCCGGTCGCCGTTGGCGGCGACGTTGAGAATCTCGCCGACGACAATCGTGTGATCGCCACCGTCGTAACAGTCGGTGATTTTGCATTCCACCGATCCGAGCACGCCGTCGAGCACCGCCGCGCCGTTGCTGCCGGCTTGCCATTTTAAGTCGGCGAATTTATCGACGCCCTTGGTGGCGAAGCGTTTGGAGATTTCTTCTTGATCTTCGGCCAAGTAATTGACCGTGTAGCCGTTACCAGGCTCGAAACAAGCGTAACAAGTAGCCTTCTTGTCGACGCTGATGATCACCAACGGCGGATCGAGAGACAACGACATGAAGGCGTTGGCGGTCAAGCCTTGCGGCGCGCCTTCTTTGTCTTGGGTCGTGATGACGGTGACGCCAGTGACGAAATGGCCCATCACCCGGCGGAGTTCTTGCGCATCAATTGCCATGATTACTCGCGATCTAAGTTGGATTTCATCAACAGGTAGCAGAGCCGCCGCGGCACTGTCAATCGACTTGTGCGGCAAACTCGCCCTGGACGGCGCACCGGCTAAAATGATAAACAGATAACCAATCGAGGAGGAAAACCATGGCTGTACAAGAACAGAAAGCAGAAAGCTCGTTAGATCGATACATCGCCGAAGTGCGCGCGGTTTGGGGCGACGGCAAGGACCCGCAGCTGCCCTTCAACGTCGCCGCCGCGATGGAAAAACTTTTCGCGTCGACGAAACCTGAAGATCCGTGGATGGCGGAAATTATCCGTGACGGCAAACCTTCCCGTGAACTCTATCGTGACGCCGAGCATGGATTCATCCAAATGGGCCACGTGCACAAGCAAGGCCACGGCAACGCACCGCACGATCACGGTCCCTGCTGGGTGGTCTACGGCGGTTACAGCGGCTTGACGGAAATCACCAAGTACAAACGCACCGACGACGGTTCGGAGCCGGGCAAATGCCAATTGGCGAAAGACCGCCTCGACACGCTGACGCCCGGCACGGTGGTGCCCTACCTGCGCGGCGACATTCACTCGACCAACGCTGTCCAAGGCCCAGGCGTGGTGTTTCGTTTTCTCAGCTACAATTTAGATAAGATCGACCGCAGCCGCTACAACCAAGAAAAAGGCACGGTCATACCGGTGCCGGCGCGCTAAATCGCCATTCAATTCACAGCGTTTCGGAATCGGATAATTAACCGCAAAGAACGCTGAGAACGCAAAATAATTCGTAAAACGGTGTAGGGGCAAGGCGTGCCTTGCCCTTCCAGTTCCACTATGAGCGATGCAGAAATCCACTTCGAACAAATCCGCTCCAGCGGCTGCTTGTCCTACCTGCTCGGCTGCGCCAAAGAAAAAGTTTGCCTGGTCATCGACCCGGAGATCGACAAGACCGACGATTACGTTGGCTTAGCCGAATTCCTCGGTTCGAAACTTCTCTACGCTATCGACACGCACACCCACGCCGATCACAACTCCGCCTGCAAGCTCATGCGCGAACGCTACGGCGTGCAGGTCGTCATGCAGCGCGCCAGCGATGCCCCCTATGTCGATATCAGAGTGGACGACGGCGACGAAATCAAGTTTGGCCAATGCGCCTTGAAAGTGCTCTACACCCCAGGCCACACCCAGGATGCCATGTGCCTGCTATTCGACGATCGCATCTTCACCGGTGACACCCTACTGATCGGCGGCTGCGGCCGAACCGATTTACCCGGCGGCAGTGCCGAGCAGCAATGGCACAGCCTGCGACGCTTGGAAGCAATGGGAAGCGATATTCGCGTCTACCCCGGCCACGATTATCGCGAAGCGGTTTCCACCCTCGGCGACGAGAAGCAAAAGAACCCGCGCCTGACGCTGGCGTCCAAGGATGAGTTCATCCAATTCATGACCTCGCGCCACCCGCCGCTGCCAAGAAAAATCCAAGAAGCCCTCGAATGGAACCGCACGCCAATCTACCGCCAACGCGGTTCCGGCGAAGGGATATAGAAATTTTCCTTGTCGTTCGAACCGTCCCTTTCCCCTGCTGCACAGAACCAAACAGCGCAGCGCAGACATTGACTCACGGCGCTCCATGATGCACTAATTTGCTTCGTGGATCGCAACCCATGAGCCCGGCAAAATCCTATTCCACTACCGACATCATCGCCACCGTAAAACGTTACTGGGGCTACGATGAGCTGCGGCCGCAGCAAGAACAGGCGATCCGCGCCGGCTTGGAACATCGCGACTCCCTGGTGGTCTTGCCGACGGGCGGCGGCAAATCGCTGTGCTATCAAGTACCGGCCGAGTTGGCGCACCGCACCGATATCGTGGTCTCGCCGCTGATCTCGCTGATGAAGGATCAAGTCGACGGCCTGCGCGAGTGCGGCTATCCCGCGGCCGCGCTCTACAGCGGCATGGAGCCGCACCAGATTCATGAAACCGAAGAGCAGTTTGTCGCCGGACGCTATCGTTTGCTGTTCATCGCGCCGGAGCGGCTGCTAGCGCCGCGATTTTTAGAGCTTGCCGAGCGCGCCAAGATTCGCGCCTTCGCCATCGACGAAGCCCACTGCATCAGCCACTGGGGACATGATTTCAGACCTGAGTATCGCCGCCTGGCGGAATTGAAAACCCGCTTTCCCAAAGCCAGCATCCACGCTTACACCGCGACCGCGACCGAGCGCGTGCGCACCGACATCGCCCAGCAATTGAAATTACAAAATCCGGCCGTGCTTGTCGGCACCTTCGACCGTGCGAACCTGGTCTATCGAATTATCCCGCGTATCGACGCCCGCGCCCAAGCGCTGGAAATTCTCCGCCGCCATGCGAAACAGGCCGCCATCGTCTACTGCATCAGCCGCAACGACACCGAATCGATGGCCAACTGGCTCCAGTCCAACGGCCTACGCGCCGCCCACTATCACGCCGGCATGGAAGCCGACGACCGGCGCCGTACCCAAGACGACTTTGCTTCCGAAGCGCTTGATGTCGTCGCCGCGACGGTGGCCTTCGGCATGGGTATCGACCGCAGCGACGTGCGCTGCGTGATTCACGCGGCGATGCCCAAGTCGATTGAGCACTACCAACAAGAAACCGGCCGCGCGGGGCGCGACGGCTTGGAAGCGGAATGCGTGCTGCTCTACTCCGCCGCCGACGTGATGCGCTGGGAATCGCTAATCGAAAAAAGTTCGCTGGACGCTAAAGAACCCGCCGACATCATCGCCGCCGCGCGCGAGTTGCTGGAACACATGCGTCATCTGTGCAGCGGCCTTCACTGCCGCCACAAAATGCTCAGCGAATATTTTGGCCAGAAATATACCCAGCCAAACTGTGAAGCATGCGACGTGTGCTTAAATGAAGTGGAAGGATTGGCCGACGCCACGGTCACCGCGCAAAAAATTCTTTCCTGCGTCGCCCGCGCCGGCGAACGCTTCGGCGGCGAACATATTATCGACGTGCTGCTCGGCGCCAACACCGAACGCGTGCGCCGCTGGGGTCATGAAAAGTTGACGACCTACGCGATCTTGAAAGGCACCAACCGCAAATCGCTCACCAACATGCTCTACCAATTGATCGACGCCGGCTTGCTCCAACGCAGCACCGACGAGCGCCCGGTGCTCCAACTCAACGAATCATCCTGGGAAGTCTTGCGCGGCCACCACCCCGTGCGCCTCGTGCAGCCCAAAGTAAAAGTACAAAAGACCCGTTACGACGAAAAGTCCTGGGACGGCGTCGACGAAGGTTTGTTCGAATACTTGCGCAACCTGCGCCGCGAAATCGCCAGCCAAAGAAACGTGCCAGCCTACGTAGTCTTCAGCGACGCCACGCTCCGCGACATGGCGAGAGTCAGACCAAGCTCAGCACTCGCACTACGCGGCGTGCGCGGCGTAGGCGAGAAAAAAATGGCCGACATCGGTCAGCGCTTTCTCGACGAGATCGTGAATTATTGCCGGGAGAATCGGTTGGAGTTGGATGTGTGAGACGATATCAAGCGCACCAGCGAACACAACAAATTAAACATCTGAAGAAATATACACTGGAACAGAAAAATTGATATTATGCCCCAAATTCCTGCAGGTCTTTCACGAATGTAATGCTGCCCTAATCTCCCTTAAGGCTTGTTCGTGGTTGCGATGATGACCATCAATTCTGGTGGTTTTATCGAGTATTTCGATCGCCTTCATCGCGTATCCTTGCCAAAACTTATCATCGCGCTGCCTCAAGCAAAACGCTAGAGCATAATAAGAGAACGGGAAAGTGGGAAACTTCGCGATTACTTCTTGGAACTTCGCAAGCGCCACAGAATCACAAGAGTATTGAGAACGAACGTTGTCGGTGGTGTACGCGCCTTCCAGCACGCGAGATATCCCTGTTTCTTCCTTTAAACCATGACCTGCAGTGCCCGTCGTTCCGATGAAGTTTAGCTTGGAAATCTCTGTGTATTGCCGGATTACATCTAATTCCTGCCGTTGCAAATCTACTTCCTGTGCGAGCTTAGCAAGGGCCGCTTCTGTCTCTATCTGTGGAAATTTCCGAGTGGCTGCTTTCCTAAAAGGATTGAGCAGTCTCTGAAGTGACTCGTTGCCTTTCACGAGAGCCTCCATTTGAGAGCTAAGCCGTGTCCCCTGTTCACTAAAGGCCCTTCTGAGATCAGATGTCTCCCGCCGGGCCACAGCTAACTGCTGAGACTCTGCGGAAGGGACGATAGGAGCTATTATCGAAAAGAGTGGAAATAGAAAATAGGTGGCATACCCTTTCGATACGATCAAAACGAAAGGCTGCCTGTTGAAGCAGGCAGAGAAAGGATACGCCGATGAAAGAGAAACACATTGATAGAAATGAATCAAAGGAAATTT
>SHYW01000078.1 GCA_009692615.1 Deltaproteobacteria bacterium
GCTTGCTCTGCTTTTTCTTTCTCGCCCACGCCAAACTCGCAAACGTTGTCTGCTCCCCCACGCTCTTTCCTCCCGCCTCACCTTGTCGGTCTTTCTGCTCTTCGTTATTAGACGACTTGCTAGATGACTTGTTCAGAGATTCCTTAAAGGATTACCCAAAGTACGAGACGATCTGGAAAGAAACTTTCGGGCTACGTTAGTCGTGACCTTCGGAAAGCCGAACGGGCGACTCGTGGTAACGTATCGTTGGTTCCAATAGCCAGAGTTTACGTTCATAAAGGAGATATCTAAATGGCGCGTGTTTCATATAACTGGGACAAGGAAGTTGATGTCGTTGTTGTAGGTTACGGCTTTGCTGGTGGGGTGTCTGCAATTACTGCACACGATAGCGGAGCTAAGGTTCTGATACTGGAGAAGATGCCTCATCCCGGAGGAATATCAATCCTTTCGGGTGGTGGAGTGGCAGTTGCTCGGAATGCTGAATCGTCTTTCAGATATCTAAAGAGGACATGCAACAATACTACTCCGGATGAAGTTCTCTGGCCGTTGGCCGAAGGAATGGTCGAAATCAGTGATTGGATTAAAGAGCTTGCCAAGGTGAGTGGGACCGAACCGATCGGCGGGTTACGCACTCATGGTACGTATCCATTTCCGGGAAGGGAATCTATAGGCTCAATTAAACTCAAGGATTTTGATGCCTACTCTTCTTTACCATGGGCGAAGGGTATGAGAGGAGGCGCGCGACTTTTCAAGATTGTCATGGACAATGTCGAACTGCGAAAAATAGATGTCATGTTGTCGACGCCAGCGAACCGACTCATTACGAATGCAGACAGCGAAATTATAGGGCTCACATCAGAACGCGAGGGGAATGAAATCGCTATAAAAGCAAATAAAGCGGTAATCCTTGCGTGCGGCGGTTTCGAAAATAACGAGGAAATGAAGCTGCAATACTTCGAGGCTCAACCGGTTTATCCCGTCTACTTAGGCAATACGGGGGACGGAATCTTAATGGCACAAAAGGTGGGGGCTGCGTTATGGCACATGTGGCATTTTCACGGCAGCTATGGTTTTAAGTATCCAGAATTTCCATTCGCTATACGGCACGAATGGGGGGGCCCTAGGCAGGACGATCGAAAGATGATCTGGATTGCCGTGGATCGTTACGGAAAACGCTTCATGAATGAATATCCCCCTGCGGCTCACGATACCGGGCATCGAGCATTAGGATATTATGATGCCGATATTCAGGATTTTCCTCGAATTCCTTGCTTCCTCATTTTTGACGACGAGGCAAGAAAACTAGGGCCTTTAGCGAGGGTAATCGTTAATGACGAAAGGTTTCATTATTCGTGGAGCGAAGATAACCTTGCGGAGGTTGAAAAGGGTTGGATTCTGAAAGGGGATAACCTTGAGGAAATTGCCAGTAACATCAAAGTAAATGCTCAGGTTCTAAAATCCACGGTGGAGCACTGGAATAGCCAATGCGCGCGCGGCGAAGATGAGGACTTAGGCCGCCCGCCTAAAACTATGATGCCCATCCTGAAAGCGCCTTTTTATGCCATGGAGGCTTGGCCCATAGTGTCCAATACACAAGGTGGAGCCGTTCACGATCGAAATCAAAGGGTTCTTGATTCAATGGGCAAGCCGATCCCTCATCTGTACGTAGCGGGAGAAATCAGCTCGGTTTTCGGGCACTTATATTTGGAAGCAGGAAATATCACAGAGTGCTTTGTTGGAGGTAGGATCGCAGGCAGGAACGCTGCCGCTGAACCAGAACTTGGTTAATTGAGCGAAGTGATAGTGATAGGAATTTCGTCTTTTAGGCTTCGTCGCTTCGCTCCGCTGAGTTGGGTGGTCCCCTTCTTTGAAATCGGGTGGGTCCCTTCAGGCGACAGGGTCAGACTTTTACAGAATTGTGGTCAGACATAACAATGATTACAATCTTGGCAAGGGTTCTCGGTTTTTGCTAATTATCCAATCAGATAAGTTTTCTGCTCGTTACATACGCTCACGCGCTAGCGCCTCTTTCCGTCACCGAAAAGTTCTCCGACCAATTTTCGCACCGGCTCGATGTCTTCGTATTTCGCCACACTCGTCAGCATGTACTTGCCGCCCTCTTTGGGTACCTGTAACTCCAGGAATTCGAGCATGTGAAGCAACACGACGGTGTCAGACTTGCCTAACTCTACTAACTCGTCAGACCTTTCTGCAACGCACGGCTCACATTCGACGGGTGGCATCCGAGGAAACTTGCCAACTCGGAGGCGAGATAACCTTCCTCCAACACCGCTTGGCAAATGAACCGGTCCCGCGCTTCCACCATTTTCGCAGTTCGCCCTTTGCGTTTGAGGCTCTGCGGATCGAGCCGCGCCCCGCTCGCTATTTTCTGGAGTAGATTCCCCAACGACACGCGGCGCGACACCGGCGGCGCCGTTTTCTCCTTGACCATCTTTCTAACGAACCGCTCCGATCCTAAAAAAGGCGCGTGATCGCCGGGATGCCATTCCGCCCGATACCTTTCCTTGACTCCCTCCCGTATAAACCCTTCGTATCGACCCGCCGTGCGAAGCTCTTCCATCACCGGCCCAGGATCGATCAGTCCTCGCTTATCTTTTCCTAAGTATTCCCCGTGACCGCTCCACCGCCACTCCCCGGGCCGTTTGACCATTTTCGCTCGCACCGGATTGAGATGAATGTAGCGCACCAACTCCAACAAGTAGCTATCGCGGTCGCACACGATCGCTTTGTAGCGCCCTTGAAACAGATGCCCCCGGTGGCGGTGCGTTCGGTTAAACCGCCGCGAGTATCCGGTAAGCAGCGATTGCAGCACACGCGCCGTCGAAGCTTGCTGCACTTCCAAGAGCAGATGGAAATGATTGGACATCAAAACGTAGGCGTAGAGGTAAAACGGATAACGCTTTCGCGTCACCGCCAAACCGTCGAGAAACGCTTCGTAGTCGCGGTCGTTAAGAAACACCTTGCGCCCGTCGTTGCCGCGGGCCATCACATGATAGAGCAATCCTTCCGCATGGACTCGGGGATGTCGAGGCATGAAGCGCAAATATCAAAGTTAGTAGACTTAGGCAAGTCTGACACGAAATCCGAAATACGATTTCTCCGTAGGATCGCTTCAACTTGGGAATGTCGAGATCCTTTTGGCTCCTGGGGCACGGTCCAGCAAGCCGTCCGTATGTTGCGGTTACCGTAAACAGGTCTCGCGTGCGTGCTGTGTTTATGGCACCAGCACGCTCTTCAGCTTCGCCACCATCTGCGCGTCGAGTTTGAACAGCCCGGAGACGATACCGTCGATTACTTCGCCGCCCACCGGCGTGACGGCTAGGTTGGCTTTGTTCATCTCGGCGAGAAAGTCGGGATCTTTTAGTGTGTCGAGAAAGCTTTTGCGCAGCGTCCGGACGATTTCTTTGTGGGTTGCCGGCGGCAAGAAGTAGAGGTACTGCAAGATCGCCACGTCTTGCACCGCGTACTTTAGTATTTGTTTGGCTTCGTCGGTTTTCACGAAGTCGATGGCCAAGGGCACGTTGGGAAGTTCCGGGTGCCGTTTCGGCGCTACCTGAAGCACGACCGAGACGTCGCCCGAATCGATCGATTTCCGCCATAAAAGTTTTATCCCTTCCCAGGCGGCGCAAAAGCCGGCGAGCTCGCCGCCATCGGCGGCCAAGCGAACGTCGGCAGCGCCTTTGTAACCGTCGATGACTCGGACGGGTAAGTTTGGCAGCGCGGCTTTCACAGTCCGCGCGATGTCGGAAGGGCCGGTTCCCGGCCCGATACCGCCCAGCTTCACCGGCTCCTTGGCGGCGAACCAGCGCTCCATGTTGGTGACGCCACTCGCCTTGGTCAACGCGCACACTGGATGGAACTCGGTGGGCACGCCGATGTATTCGAATTTTCGGCTATCAAATTCTATCCCTCTGGCGCCCAAAATTTGCTGTTGAATGAAACTCCCTTGGTTGTTGCCGATGGTCAGTCCGTCGGGCTTGGCGCGTTGGAACATGAAGTTGGCCTGGATGAAGCCACCGGCGCCGGTCATGTTTTCAACGATGATCGAGGGATTTCCCGGCACATGTTTGCCGAAGTGGCGGGCGATAACTCGGGTGTAGGCATCGAACGTGCCGCCCGGACTGAAGGCGACGATGAAGCGGATCGACTTGCCTTTGTAAAAATCTTGTGCGGACGAGTATGCGGGGAACGACAGGCCGAGCATGCTGACGGCGGTAAACCACAGGGTAAAACCTGTACGTGCCATATTCATCAATGCCTCCTCCTCAAGCCTCTGGCAATTTCACCCGCTGATGTAGCGCACCAGCTGTTCGATGATGAACTGCTGGTCGGAGATGATCGATTTGACCAGATCGCCGATGGAGATGATGCCGATAACTTTTTCTTCTTCGATGACCGGAAGATGGCGGGTGCGTTTTTCGGTCATCAACGCCATGCATTCTTCGATCGGTTGGTCTAGGTGAGTGTAGACCACGTGGCTGGACATGATTTCCTTGACTAACGTGGTGGGGGAGGCGCGGCCATGGAGAAAAACTTTGCGGGCATAGTCGCGTTCGGTAATAATGCCGACAAATCTCGCGCCGTCCATGACCATAAAGGGCGCCAACTTCTTTTTCGGCCATGCGCTGCAACGCTTCCAATACCGTCGCTTCAGCGTCGACGCACCAGACGTCAGTTCCTTTAACCTTTAGAATGTCCCGCACTGCCTTCATGGGAGGCCTCCTTTCAGTGCAAACATGGATCGCTGGAACTTATACAACTAAACAGTTCAAGAATGAAACAGGAAACCGTCGACCGAAAGGCGGCGACGAAAACTCCAGAAACGAAGTCGAAATCCGCATGACGCTACTTTTGCTCGTCTTCGTAGAGCGTTCTCCACGAGGCATTGGCCGCAAACGAGCCGACTCGCAGCAGAGTCCCGTAGGTCGGGTTAGCGTAGCGTAACCCGACGCCCGCCTGACATGGTCGAACTCCAACGGTCCGCGTGGCGAATTTGCCGAAAAAAAATTCTGACTTCACGGAGCGGCTGAAAGCGCTCCGTCGTCATCATCGTGAATAATATTCTGCTACACGGAACAATGTACTGAGAGGTGGCTGCGTGGTTTTTGGAGCCGTTGGGTTACGCTCCGCTAACTCGACCTACAAACTTAACCACGAAAAACACGAACCACACGAAAAGGGTTTCCGTACTTTCGTGCCTTTCGTGTATTTCGTGGTTGCATCTTTCTTTCCGTGGCGCGGCCGGATGGACAAGCGCCCCTAATCGGCGATAATATGCTCTTCAATTGGAAAGTTATGGGGCAGGAAGAATACCAAGAACTCTCCTCGTTCCTGAGGCGCTTCATTCGACGCTTCAAGTTTGTGCAAGGCGTCGAGGGACTCTGCTTGACGGCGATCTGCGCTGTGCTGCTGTTCGGCGCCGGCCCGGCGATTTTCTACCTCAAGAGTTACGTCCCCTACGCCCCGCTCGCCTACAGCATCGTCACCGGGTTGGTGCTGGTCGCAGCGATCGGTTGGACGATCTCTCGTTTTCTCGGCCGGCTCTCGCAAGAGCGCGCCGCGCTTTACATCGAGCAAAAGCAGCCCAAGCTGCGTAACAACCTGATCAACTCGCTGCAGCTCTATCCGCAGATCGTCGAAGCCAAAAGCACGCCGGGATTTTCCACCACCATGGTGATGGCACTGCTGCGTTCGACCAGAAAACAGATCGCCGCGCTGAAAGTCGACGACCTGCTCGACACTCGGCGCATGCAATCGAGTCTGCGGCTGTTGGGATTTTTAATCGCGCCGGTGGCCGCCATGGTGTTGTTCAATCCGGCGTGGGTCGGCGGGACGATAAGCATGCTCACCCATCCCCTCGATCATCTGCCGCCGACCGTAACGACGCTTGAAGTGGAGCCGAAAGGCCTACGCGTCGTGCGCGGCACGCCGGTGACGATTCAAGCGGTCACAGGGGGAGCAATCCCGACTGCTCTGGAACTTATGACTTGGCAAGGCGCGAATGATCGCGGCGAGCTCATCGGCATGGAAAAAAGTGCCATGGAAAATCTCGGCGCTGGCAAGTTCAGCGCGAAAATCTCCCGCCTCGACAAGACGGTAAACTATCGGGTCGCTAGTGCTGGCATGACTTCGCCGACCTATCGCGCCGAAGCGATCGATGCGCCGGAAATCGCCAACGTCCAACTGATTCTCTATCCGCCGGCCTACACCGGCCTCGGTTCGATCACCGTCCCCGAAGGCGGCATCGAAGGGCTCAAGGGTTCGACGGTGCGCCTCGACGCGGTGGCGACCAAAGATATTGTCAAAGCGGAAATCCTGATGGACGACGGCAAGCGCGTGCCGCTCAAGGTCGAAGGGCGCAAGCTGCAAGCCAATCTAGTTTTGTTTCAATCGCAATCCTATCGAATTCTCGTCGAAGACCAGTTTGGCTTTCGCAACACGCCGATCAGCTACGAGCTGCGCGTCAAACCGGACGGCTTTCCGACCGTCGATCTGCTCCAGCCGACGGAAGATTTGGAAATCAGCGGCGACGAGATTTTGACTCTCGATTACAGCGCGCGTGACGATTTCGGCATCGCCGAGGTGAATTTAATCGCCCGCACCGGCGAGCGCGAAGATAAAATCCGCCTGCAAAAAGAGGAGAACAAACGGCTGATCCTGCGCGATCAATATAAATGGAATCTCGGCAAGCTCGGTCTGCGCGACGGCGAGGACGCGATTTTTTTCCTGCAAGTTTTCGACAACGACACCATCTCCGGGCCGAAGCTCGGCACCTCGCGCTCGGTGCGCTTGAAACTCAAAAATCTCAAAGGTGAGCACCGCCTGCTCGCCGAAATGGTCAAAGATTTAAATAGCCGCATGGTCGACTTGCTCGGCGATCACCTGGAGACGCCGCAGCCCAATGACAAACCGACCGCGGAATCGAAAGACATGCAGCAACGCTTTGAGCAGAATCTAACCGAAGCGCTCAAGCGCACCGAAGAAGTCATGCGCCGCACCGAGAAAGACCGCATGTCGGACTTCGCGACCTGGAGCGATCTTGAAGCGCTCAAGCGCAATTTGGAATTCACCAAAGACAATCTGTTAAAAAAACAGGAGCAGGCGACCAATAACGACGACAAGCTCAAAGCCCGCGACGAAATTTCCGCCGAGCTGGAGCGCATGTCGATGTTGTCCGAAGACATCGGCAATCGCATGAAGGCCCAGGATCTCGCCGCCAGCGCCCAGGACTTGGCGCGCAGCCAAGAGCGATTGATGGAATCGCTGGACAAACTCCAGAGCGGCGACAAAAATCTCGACGCGATCATGAAACAGATCGCCGAGATGGCCAAAGCACTCGCGGCATTGCAGCAGGCGATGTCGCAGCTGGCCCAGCAGATGCCCGACGAGTTCATGAACGCCGAGCAGATGCAGGGGCTGGGCATGGATCAAATGTTCAAGGCCTTGGACGAGATTCGCAAAAAGCTTCAAGCGGGCGACATCGAAGGCGCCCGCCAACTGGCGCGCGAGCTGTTCAATCAAATGGCGCAGATGCTCGCCGCCATGCAGAACATGCAGCGCTCACAGATGGCTTCGGGCATGGGCCGGATGCAGGGCGAAATGCAGCGCCAGGACAACGAGCTGCAAGAGATCGCCCGCGAGCAGCAAGAGATTTTGGTCGATACGGAAAGTCTCAACAGCGCCGCGCTGACCCAACGCGACGGCGCGCTCAAGAACAAGCTCGACCGCTTTCTGGAAAAATCCATCGCCGAGTTGGGCAAACTCACCGACGCGTTTCCCGACCGCGAGGGGCCGGACGATCCCAATCTGTTGACCAACCTCGACGACGCGACCATGAACTCGCTGTTGAAAAATTTAATCGCCAAGCTGAGCCAGAAAGATTTTCCCGGTTACGGCGAGGGCGACGGCTACGCGCGCAAGGAACTCGGCAAGAAGCGCACCTCGGCCCAAGAATCGCGCGCCCAACGGGCGGAGAAAAGTCTCAACGACATCAAGTCCGAACTCGACGCCCTGCTCAACGAGCCGGCCCAAGCGTTGAGCGACGCCGACAAACGCAAACTGCGCGATCTCGCTCAGCGCCAAGACGCGGTCAAAGAACGCACCGATACGTTACATGAAAAGTTGGAATCGCTGTTTCAACTTTTTCCTCAGCTCGATCCGAAAATCGTCCAGGGCATCGGCGAAGCCGGCCAAGCCATGGGCAACGCCCAGGAGCGTTTGAGCCAACTCGACTCGCGCGGCGCGGTGCCGCCGGAACGGACCGCGTTGGAACGGTTGTCCCAAGCCCAGCAGCAAATGCAGTCGTCGATGCAGCAGATGGCCCAGCGCGGCCAGCTCGGCAACATGCCGATGACGCGACTGTTCCGCCAGGGACGCTTCCTGCCCGACGGTTCGCTGATGCCGGCGCTGCCGGGCATGCCGCAGTTTCCGGAGTTCGATATTCAGCAGGGCTTCACCGGTCTCGATACGGAGAAGTTCCGCTTGCCGGGCAAAGAAGAGTACAAAGCGCCGCGCAATTTCCGCGAAGAGATCCTCGACTCCCTCAAGCAAGGCGTGCCGCCCCAGATGAAAGAGCAGATCGAGCGCTATTTCAAAAATCTTTCCGAGTGATCGCCGCTTGAAGTATCGATCCGTCTCTTTGCTACTGGCATTTTTTCTCCTAGCGGCGCCGTTATTTGGCGCCGAAATCGCGCGCGAGTTCAAAACCGGCGAAGATTTTCTCGAAGCCTGGCGCATCGCCGACGCCGAGGCGATCGCCGCCAAAGCGCTCAAGGCCGATGCCAAATCGGCGGCGGCGCTGGAATTCGACGGCCGCATCAAGTTTTATCAAGGCCGCTACCAAGAAGGTTTGGCCGCCATCGAGCGCGCCCTGGCCGTCGATTCCAAAGATCCCCGGCGCCAGGCGATGAAGCTCTTGAGCCAGCTCACTGTCGACGTGCACAAATCGTTCAAACGCAACGAGAGCGCTCACTTTATTTTATTCGCCGACGACAAGCGTGACGGCATTTTGATTCCCCACGCCCTCGACGCTTTGGAAAAAAGCTACGAAGCGATCGGCACCGAGCTCGGCTACTATCCCAAAGAAAAAGTCCGCGTCGAGATCGCCCCGGACGCGACCAGCTTTAATGCAATCTCGACATTGTCGCTGCGCGACATCGAAGAGACCGGTGCCGTCGGCATCTGCAAGTTCAATAAGCTGATGATCATCTCGCCCAGAGCGTTGAGCTTCGGTTACCGCTGGGTCGATTCCCTGAGCCACGAATATCTGCACTACGCCATCGTCGGCCTAACCAATAATCAAGCGCCTATCTGGTTGCACGAAGGCATGGCGCGCTTTTACGAAACCCGCTGGCGCAAGCCGGCGGCGGGCGCCGGCATCCACGAAGATTATCTCACACCGGCAAATCAGACTTTGCTGGTGCAAGCGTTGGAGAAAAATCTCTTCGTCGGTTTTAAAAATATGGAACCGTCGCTGATTCGCTTGGACACTCCCGAGCAAGTGCAGTTGGCCTATGCCGAAGCCGCCTCGGCCGTCGATTTTATCACCCAGAGCAAAGGCAAGAGCGGCATGCGCGAATTATTAGCGGCGCTCAACGACAAGCCGACGCCGGAGGCGATCGAGAAAGTCTACGGATTGACGTTCGACGCCTTCGAGAGCAAATGGAAAAGTTTTCTCAAAGCCAAGGGGCTAAAACCCATCGAAGGCAGCCGGGTACGCCGCTTGAAGGTAAAAAAAGACCAAAAGGAAGACGACGACATCGTCGCCCTCGGCGAAATTCAGTCGGTGATCGCGCGCAACCGCGCCCGCTTAGCCGATCAGCTGCTCGCCAAGGGGCGCGCCGTTGCGGCGCTCAGCGAATACCAGCGCGCCCTACAGGCGAGCCCGCAGTCGCCGGTGATCTTGAGCAAGCTCGGCCGCTTGATGATCGAACAAAGCCGGCCCGAGGAAGCGCTGCCGTTGCTAAAAAAATCCTTGGACATCGAACCGGACGGCGCCAACACATTCGTGCAGCTCGGCCGCGCCTATCATGCGACCAAGAATTATCAGGAAGCGCGCGCAGCGTTGGAAGAAGCGCTGCAGATCAATCCGTTTCATCCGCTGCTCTATCGCCTGCTGATCGAATCCTACGCCGCCCTCGGCGAGCATGAGAAAGCGCGCCAGGCCAAAACGGCATTGGAGAAACTCGCCGGCGGCAATTGAAGCTGAATCGGTACTTGCGGGTTTACTGTGAAGAAATTTGCACCACGGAGGACACGAAGAGTTCGGATAATTTATTCTCCGAACTTCGTGCTCTCCGTGTCCTCCGTGGTAAATAAATGTATTTAGCACGACACTATAACCACACGAAGGCCGAACGAAGCAATATTAGCGCAAGTAAAGGGAGACCCATGGACGCACCGAAGATTCAGCAACACGAGATCGCCGAAATCGAAGAGTTCGCGGCTAAGCGCGACACCATGCTCGCCGAGGTGCGCAAGGTCATCGTCGGCCAAGACCGGGTCATCGAAGAAGTCTTGATCGCGCTGTTCGCGCGCGGCCACTGTCTGTTGGTCGGCGTGCCGGGCTTGGCAAAAACTTTATTGATCAGCACGCTGTCGGAAATATTGGAATTGAATTTCAACCGCATCCAGTTCACTCCCGACCTCATGCCGTCGGATATCACCGGCACCGATATTCTTCAGGAAGACCCGTCCACCGGGCGGCGCAATTTTCAATTTCTCAAAGGGCCGATCTTCACCAACATTTTGCTCGCCGACGAGATCAACCGCACGCCGCCGAAAACCCAAGCGGCGCTGCTGCAGTCCATGCAAGAGTATAAAGTCACCGCCGGCGGCACTACGTATCCGCTGGCGCTGCCGTTTTTCGTTCTAGCGACGCAAAATCCGATCGAACAGGAAGGCACCTACCCGCTGCCCGAAGCCCAGCTCGACCGCTTCATGTTGAATATTGAAATCCGCTATCCCGATTTCGACGACGAAGTGCAGATCGTCATGCAGACCACCTCCAACGAAAAACCGGCGCCGCAAAAAGTCATGGACGGCGCGGCGATCCTACGTTACCAAGAACTGGTGCGCAAAGTGCCGGTGTCGCCCTTCGTGATTTCCTACGCCGTCGCGCTAGCGCAAAACAGCCGGCCGCAAAACAGCGCGGCTTCGCAGTACGTGAAAGACTACGTCGAGTGGGGCGCCGGGCCGCGCGCGTCGCAATATTTAATTCTCGGCGCCAAATCGCGGACGATCTTGCAAGGCCGCTACGCGGTGTCGATAGAAGACATCCAAGCGCTGGCGCCTTCGGTGCTGCGCCACCGCGTCGTGCCCAACTTCAAAGCCCAAGGCGAAGGCATCAGCTCGCTCGATATTATCAATCGCCTGCTCACCGACGTGAAACCCTCAACTGACGGCAAGGCGGCGGCGCGCTAACGCGCGCATTCCGAATTCCAAATTACAGATTCCAAATTTTCCGGAATTCTGAATTTGGAATATGGAATCTGTAATCTAGAATTATCATGGCTGCTGCCGATAAAAATTACTTCGACCCCAAAGTCCTCGCCGGCATCGCCAATCTCGGCCTGCGCGCGCGCTGGGTGGTCGAGGGACTGATGTCCGGAGTGCACAAGAGCCGGGCCAAAGGTTTTAGCGTCGAGTTCGAAGAGCACCGCGAGTATTCGCCGGGCGATGAGATTCGCCGCATCGACTGGAAGGCGCTGGGAAAATTCGACCGCTATTATATCAAGGAATACGAAGACGAAACCAACCTGCGCGCCTATCTGCTGCTCGACGCCAGCGCGTCGATGAACTACGCCTCGGACGGCATGACCAAATTCGACTACGGCTGCACGCTGACGGCCTCGTTAGCTTACTTAATTTTGAAGCAGCAGGACGCCGCCGGCTTGATCACTTTTTCCAATCGCATCGAATCTTTTATCCCGCCGCGCGCCAAGCGCGATTATCTGTTACAGATTCTCCATGCCCTGGAAAAGCGCGGCCCGGCCGGCGAAACCAACGTCGGCAAGATCCTCGAAGATCTCGCCGGCCAGATTCGCCGGCGCGGCTTGGTCGTCCTGGTTTCCGATCTGCTCGACGAGCCGGAGCAGATACTCAAGGGGCTGCGCCAGTTCCGCTTTAAAGGAAATGACGTCATCGTCTTTCATCTGTTGGATCCCGCCGAGATCGATCTGCCCTTCGACGGTAATATTCTGTTTGAAGATTTGGAAGTGGCGAATTTGCAAGTAATCGCCGACCCACGCGCCATCCGCGCGACCTACCAGCAAGTGGTGCAAGAATTCATCGCCGACATGCGCAAACAATGTCACGCCGACTCGATCGACTACCAACTCATTTCAACCGCAACGCCGCTCGACCAAGCGATGGCGAGCTACCTGAGCTGGAGAGGCTGAGTCGGCGATGTCGGTCTTTTTTCTCTATCCGCTGTTTTTATTCGGTCTGGCCGCCGCCACCCTGCCGGTTTTGATTCATCTCCTCAACCGGCGCCGGCTCAAGCGCATTCAGTTTCCCGCCGTGCGTTTCATTTTGTTATCGCAAAAACGCATCTCGCGCAGCTATCGCTTGCGCCATTGGCTGCTGTTGGCGTTGCGAACGCTTGCCGTAATCTGTCTGGCGCTCTTGCTCGCCAATCCGATTTTTCAATCCGGCGCCGGCCTGTTCGCCGGCAGCGGCCCGGTGACGCTGGTGCTCGTGCTGGATAATTCCTTAAGCATGACTTGGGCCGGCGACGGCAACGGTTTCAAACAAGCCAAGGAAGCCGCGCGGCTGCTGATCAGTGGACTCAACGACAGCGACCGCGCCGCATTGATTCCGACCAACAGCGAACGCCAAGAAGTATTCCGCCTCAAAAGCCAAAAAGACGTGCTGCTCAAGGAGCTGGAAAACATTCAGATCGCCGACGGCACGGCAAATCTCTCGGCAGCCTTGAGCGAAGCTTACGAACTGTTGAATCAGCCGGCGGGGCAAAAGGAGATTCGCTTCATCACCGACATGGGGCTCACCGGCTGGGATCGATTTAGCGTCGCGACGTTGAAACAATTCGATCCATCGATCGCGCTTAAACTGATCCACATCGGCAGAAAGCAGCAACCGCTCAACGGTAGCGTCAAAGAAATCCGCTTGGCGAGCCAAGGCGTCGGCGTCAACCTGCCGATTCAAATCGAAGCAGTGGTGGCGAACTTCGGTGACAATCCGATCAAAGATCTACTCGTCCAGTTGAGCATCGACGGCCAGAACAAAGAACAAAAGCTCGCCAGTATCGCGGCCAAAGGCGAAGTCACCGTCAGCTTTCAAACCCGCATCGGCCAGGCCGGCGCGCACAGCGGCCAGGTGACGCTGAAGAAGGAAGGCCTCGCCGGCAGCCCAGCGGCAAACTTCACGCTGGAAGCGCAAGACAAACTCAAAATTCTCGTGGTCGACGGCGATCCGCAAACTTCGTTAACCGCCAGCGAAAGTTTTTTTATCATCCGCGCGCTCAACCCGGCAGGCGAACGCGACTCATCGCTGTTTTTACCGACGGTCATCGTCACCGACGGCTTGAACAGCGTTAACTTGGAGAGCTATCAAGTCGTCATGCTGTGCAACGTCGCCACGCTAACCGACGGGTTCGTCGCCAAGTTGCAAAACTACTTGCGCCAAGGCGGCGGCCTGCTGGTCTTCACCGGCGACAAGCTTCAGCCTGAGAGCTTCAACCAAAAGCTCGCGTCGATCTTGCCCGCAACCTTGCGCGACAAAAAACCCGGCGCCGAAGCGAACGGCGAAAAAATCGACAAGATCGATTTAACCCATCCGGCGTTGCAATTTTTTTCCGACACGATCCTCCAAGAGTCGATCAAGTCGGCGCGGGTCTGGAGTTACTACCGTAGCGGTGGCAAACCGTTGATCGCCCTGGCCAACGGCGACCCGCTGTTGCTCGAACAAAAAATCGGCGCCGGCAAAGTCATGCTGCTCACCACCAGCGCCGACCGCGATTGGAGCGATCTGCCGGTCAAGACCGTCTATCTGCCGCTGATGCAGTCGCTGACCCAATATCTCGCCGGCGGCAAACGCGGTAGCTTGGACGGCGGCATCGCCGTCGGCGCGGTGAAAGAATTATCGCTGCCGCCCAGCGCCGTCGGCAAAACTCTGCGTGTCACCAAACCGGACAAACGCAACGCCGACATCGCCATCACCGGCGCCAAAGAGCGCGCCGTCGCCAGCGTCGAAGACAACGACCGCGCCGGCATCTATCGTTTGTCATTACCGGCCGGCGCCGAGAAAGACGGCGCGCCGCAACTCTACGCCGTCAACGCGCCGTTTCTGGAATCGAGATTGGAAGAGATCAGTGCCGCCGAGCTGCAAGCCAAACTCAAACCGATCCGCGCCGACGTGATCGCCGTCGAAGCGCTCAAAGCCGGCGGCCAGCGTGTCGACCTCGCGCTTCCCTTGCTAGCCCTGCTCATTGTAACGTTATTGATAGAAGGATGGTTGGGACAACGATTTTAACGATCATGAAAACTGTAAAACTATAGACGCCGACCCGAGACCGAATTTTGAATTTGTAATTTTGAATATTGAATATTGAATTCCAATGCACCGCCGCAGATTCGTCCAACTGATAGCGCAAACAGCCTTCGGCAGCACGCTTCTGCCAAAGCTAACCTTTGCCAATCATCCCAACGAAAAACGCCCGCTCCAGTTCGTCTTCGCGCAAATCAAGTATCGCGGCGGCGATTGGAATCCGCATCCGCTTTCAGTGACGCCGCTGATGGAAGAGCTGATGGCGCGCACCAGCGTCGAAGCGGCCACGGTGCGCCATGAAGTTACATTGACCGATAAAGATTTATTCAACTATCCGTTTCTCTACTTGGCCGGCAAATACGAGTTCGATCCGTTCAGCGCCGATGAGATCGACAACCTGCGCCGGTTTTTGTCCTACGGCGGCTTCATGCTCATCGACGACGCGCTCGGCCAACCCGGCTACGGCTTCGACAAAGCGGTGCGCCGGGAACTGCAAAAAATATTTCCTACTAACGAATTAAAACGTATTCCCAGCGGCCACGCGGCGCTGCGCAGCTACTATCTTTTACGCCGCATCGGCGGCGTGCGCATCGCCAGTCCGAATCTGGAAGGCATCGCCATCGGCAACTCGACGCCGGTGATTTACTGTCAGAACGACTTGAGCGGCGCCTGGGAGCGCGACCAGCTCGGCAAGTGGACCAACGCCTGCGCCCCCGGCGGCGAGGCTCAACGCAAGGATGC
This sequence comes from Deltaproteobacteria bacterium, assembly GCA_009692615.1. Classification (NCBI taxonomy): domain Bacteria; kingdom Pseudomonadati; phylum Myxococcota; class Myxococcia; species Deltaproteobacteria bacterium. The sequence goes on from SHYW01000078.1 coordinate 15,268, forward strand.
CTTTCATCTTGGAATTAACATCATTCTCTACGCCATGACCGAAAACTATAAAGACGACCTGATTCATGTGCCCTTCATCCGCAAGCGGCTGACGCGCTAAGCATGCAAGAACTTTTTCTCATCGGCACCCTGCCCGGCTGGCTGGTCGGCGCGATCAATGTCGTCACCGTCGCGCTGCTGGTGCAGCAATTTCTCGGACTGAAAAAACGGCTGGCCCTCGGCCAGAGTACATTTCTTACTTTGCTGCGCGCGCTGGTTTACGCCGGCTTGATTTTTTTCCTGCTCGGCCCGGCGTTGGTCGACAAACGCGTCAGCAAATTGCGCCGGCCGCTGACCTTGTTGATCGACAGTTCCCAGAGCATGAGCTTTTCCGCCGGCGGAAAATCCCCGGATAAGAACGCCAAGTCCCGCCTCGACTTGACGCGAGACAAACTCGAAACGCCGATCGCCAACAACGAGACGCTGCTCCAGAAAATGAATCGCGACTTCGATCTGCGCGTGATTCGCTTCGGCACCGGCTTGGAGCCCATCGCGCCGGGCAGCTTGGCGAAATTGACAGCGCAGGATCCCGGCACGCGGCTGCTCGAACTATTGCAGAGCGCCGCCAAAGACAGTGCGGCGCAGAGTGGGATTGTCGTTTTCTCCGACGGCATTACCAACGGCGATAGAAAATCCCTCGACGGCGCGCCGCCCTGGCCGGTGCCGGTGTTCACCGTCGGCGTCGGCGACGCGGAAAACTTTATCGACGTGCGCATCGCTAAACTGGGCGCGCCGGAGTTCGCCTTTCGCGGACGCGAATTCAAGATCGATCTGACCGTCGCCGCCTCGGGCATGAAGGGCAAATCGGTGCCGCTGTTTTTCAACCGCGGCAAGAATCTCGTCACCACGCGCAACATCGCCATCGACGCCGACCCCTTCGAGCAAAAGATCACGCTCAGTTTCACGCCCAAGGATTTGGGCACCCATGGTTTTTCCGTTAGCATTCCGGCCCAGCCCGGCGAACAGATCGCCCAGAACAATCAGAAGGAATTTAAAGTCGATGTCCAGCGCGACAAGATTCGCGTCCTGACGCTTTCCGGTTCGCCGGCGTGGAATTATCGTTTTCTGCGCATGGCGCTCAAACAAGACCCGCTGATCGAACTGGTCTCCTTCGTTTTCCTACGTACGCCCACCGACACGGTCGACGTGCCCGAGAGCCAGTTGAGCCTGATCCCTTTTCCCATCGACGATATTTTTCTCGAAGAGTTAAAAAACTTCGACGTGATTTTTTTCGACGACTTTTCCCATCGCGCCTATTTCAATCCCGTCTATCTAGAACGGGTGCGCGACTTCGTCCGCGACGGCGGCGGCTTGGCGATGTTCGGCGGTAGCCGGTCTTTCGACAGCGGCGGTTACGGCGACAGCGCGCTACGCGAAGTCTTGCCAGTGGAACTGGACGGCAAAGGCAACTACCAATCCGGCGGCGCGATCGACGCGTTGCTAACCACAGCCGGCAAGGGTCACCCGATCACCCGGCTTGTGCCCGATCCAAAAGCCAACGAAGAGGCTTGGAAGCAACTGCCGCCGCTCACCGGCTTGAATCAAGTGCGCGGCGTGCGCGGCGAAACTCTCCTGACCACCGGCAGCGAAGGAACACCGCTGTTGGCCGTCAGCCGCTACGGTAAAGGACGCACGCTGGCGTTGATGAGCGACGATGCCTGGCGGTGGAATTTCATCGCCGTGGGAAATAAAGAGACGCCGCAAAATCATTTAAAGCTCATGCGCCAGGCGGTGCGTTGGCTGGCCCAAGAACCTTCCTTCGAACAAGTGCGACTTCATCCGGTGGCCTCGGCGCAGCCCGGCGAAAAAGTCGCGATCAAACTCAAAGTCTTAAAAGACGACTTCACGCCGACGCGCCAAGCTTCCGTGCAACTGCGGGTGATCAACGCAGAGGGCGAACCGACACTGGTCGCCGCCAGCGCCGACGGCGAAGAAGGCGAATACAGCGGCGAGTTCATTCCGACCAAGGAAGGCACTTACCGCATCGAAGCCGAAGCAAATTTAGCGGGAAAAACCTTGGGCAAAGACAAAACCAGTTTCACCGCGGCGTTCACTTACGGTGAAACCGACGATGGCCGGCCGCGCTTCGACCTGCTCAAGCAAATCGCCGAGAGCAGCAAGGGCGAATATTTTTCGATCGACGATTGGAATCAAAAGACCCTGGACAAAATCGCCGCCAAACTGGAAGCCGTGGCACCGTCCCAAATCATCGAACAGCGCCAAACCCGCCTGTGGAGCAACCTCTGGCCCTTCGGAATTATCCTCGTGTTGCTAAGCGTCGAATGGTGGATGCGCCGAAAATGGGGATTAATTTAAAAATATCTGTAGGGGCGGACCTACGTGTCCGCCCTCCGAACGGGCGATCACACAGGATCGCCCCTACACAAAAATCCCGGACCGACAAACAATGATTCGAATCCAAAGCCGAATCACAATCGTGATCGCGCTGCTGCTATCGCCAACGCGCGTTCTAGCCTTTTGCCACGAACTCGACGTCGTCCAAGGAAAAGTATTTCACGCCGCCGCCAGCGCCGCCCCCGCGGTAACCATCGAATGGCTCGGCCACTCGACGTTTCAGATCACCTCCTCCAAAGGCACCCGCGTGCTCACCGATCCCCACGGCGCGTTCGACTTACCGCGGCCGACGCTGCCGCAACATATCGTCACCACCAGCCACCAGCACGGCCCGCACAACAGCGTCCACATGGCGCCCGGCACGCCGGTGATTTTGCATGGGCTGAGCCCGGTGGGCGAGGAGTGGCAGAAAATCTCCACGACGATCCGCGACGTATCGGTTTACGTCGTGCCGGCGTTTCACGACAAGAGCCGCGGTATGCAGCGCGGCAAGAACGCCATCTTTGTCTTCCGCATCGACGACATCTGCATCGCCCATCTGGGCGACTTGGGCCATGTGCTCACGCCCGAGCAGCTCACCATGATGGGCACGATCGACATCCTGCTCATGCCCATCGCCGGCGGTTACTTCACCGTCACGCCCACCGAAGCGCGCGAAGTCACCAAGCAAGTCAATCCGAAAATTTCCATCCCGATGCACTTCTGGTGGGAGCAAGCCGTGCAGGAATACACTCAAGGTCTGCCGCGGGTAAAAATGATGAACACGCCGGTGTTGAAAATTTCCAAAGCCGAATTGCCGCAGCCGACGGATATTGTCGTGTTGCCTTGGGGGCAACGGTAGGAGTCGCGCGCACATCGGCAACATTCAATTCACATTTCGAGCACTCGCTTTAGTTTTTCCAAAAGTTCCCTCTGTTTCTTCACTTCCAGCCTTTGAATGTTCGTCAATTTCCACTGGAGCGCGGGCAATTTTTCGACACCCGCGATCCCGATCGATTGCCATTTCGGTTCTCCGGCTTTCAGGGAAACGAGAAACTCTCTTTCATCGTTGGTCAGTTGTTCTCGCAGCGTCTCGACGAGCCTATCTCTTGCGGCGATCAGGTCTTCATAGGCCACTGGGTCGAGGGTCATGCCGGTGAACTCGTTGTCGTAAATGCGCCGGACATTCTTCAGCGAAGGATTGAGCAGTTCGTGCATCGGCCGATCGTGGCTGGCGAGGTATACCACAAAGGCTTTGCGAATCTCGTCGGTGATGCCTTCGTTTTGAAAAAGTAACAGGACATCGAACAAATCGCGCGGATGCTGACGGTCCAGCGCGGCACAGAACTTTCCTCCGTACAAGTCGGCCAGGGAAAGTGTCCGCGCCGTCACCGAAAGTTCAAACATATTCTCGGCGCGCGGCGTCAATTCACGTTCTTCGGCGGGAAAAACAGCGCCGCGAATAACTTCGTTGGCTTCAATCTTTGTTCGCGTCGGCCCCACCGACACGGTAAGCCTCGTGATACGGTCAGGATTCCGTACGCGGGTTTCCTGCACCCGCGCGCCGGCGATGGTTTTTTTGATTTCGTTGGAGATACGCGCGAGAGCTTCACTGATCTTTGGCAGAACGATATCACGCGGTTCGTCGACGGGGAGATAAGTTAGGTCGATATCCACCGATAAGCGCGGCAGGTTACGTACGAACAGATTGATCGCCGTTCCGCCTTTCACCGCAAAACAATTTTCGGCGGCGACGTGCGGGATAGTTTTGACCATCAGCACGGCTTGTTTGAAGTACGGGCTATCCTTCAAGCTCGCGCTCCCGACGCGGTGCGAGCGGTTTCTGTATTCGGAACCGTGATTTTGTATTTGGCATGGAAACGCCCTCCTTTGACCAGCGTCCGCTTGCCCTTGCCGAAATCGACCCGTGACAGATTAACTTTTTTTACCCAAGCGTGCCCGCAGTTTTCAGCGAGCAGCATGAATAGCCGCTTCACCTTCACCGAGGCACATTTTTCTAACAAGTTCTGCACCACCCGCGGGCGTAGCGTGGTAAGCCCCTCCATTAGTAATCTGGCTTCTTCGTATGAATCGAGTTGTGGAACGCCATGTAACACCTCCATGATTGCGCGCTCCGCTGTGGACATTTTGATCTGATACGGCCCCAGCTCTTTTTCGGTCAGCGCTTGATCCGTTTGGCCAGCGAAAAGATTCGTCGTGGTGTAGCGAACCTTGACACCCCAACGGTGCTGCTTGAACCACGCCGGCAGTTTCACATTAGGAAGCGCGAACAAAGATACCGCTGGAGTTTTTCCCAAGGGTAGAAAATGAGCGTATCCTTGCATCTGAAGCGCGGATTTTGCGCCCACATGGATGGACAGCTTCAAATGCTCCTGGAGCGCATAAAGCCCGCCGGTCCACTCGACCTTGTCGCCCGCTTTGGCATAGGCCCCCTGCCCGACTCGGCGCAACCATGAAGTCTTTTCATATTCATGAACGAGTTGCTGATAAACTCCGCGCTTTTCAAGCCAAGGCGCCACCGCCACGGTACCAGCAGGCCATGCTTGGAGCAGCTGGTTTATTTTGCTACCAGGATAACTAGACATACTTGTTAAATTAGCCGAATTTTAAACCTTAGACAACCAAACGTTTATTCTCTTGCCAATTTCATAAGGATACCTTGTTACTTGAGAATCAAAATACACCGGCAATGCGGGCAACGGGTACGGCTATCTAGCCGTTACGGCTAATCGTGTTGAAATTGCTTCTTCAACCGGATAGGCGATAATGGATCGACGGCTAGAGGGAGAGTGATTCATGAAAGCAGTTCGCATCCACAAATACGGCAGCCCGGAAGTTCTATCCTATGAAAATATTCCAGTTCCCGAACCTAAATTAGGCGGCGCGCGCGCCAAGATCGACGCGACGGCTCTTAACTTTATCGACAACCCTCAGCGCACCGCCTCGAAGGCCATCGCTTCCCAGCTATTGATCAACTTCAAGTCGGGGTCCGAATGACGGATGCGGATTTCCACTTCCTGAAAAACCGGATCGGTTTTTTCATTTATTTCATACTGAGAGATCTGTTTGAATCCAGTCAACTCAAGGCTTTTGCGCAAAGTCGGCGGATCGTAGAGAAACTGATGGCCCCATTCGCGCACCTGGCGGTTGAGAATATAAATCCCCGGTATCGGTGTCACTGGCACGCCGCCCATACGGAACTTGGCGTCGATGAAGCGCTGCGCCTCGGCATCGGGAGTGCCGTTCAATAACTGCACGAACTTTGTCAGGTTCGGCGTGACGATACGCAACTTGCCGCCTTTGGCCAACACCCGATAACATTCGCGCAACATTATGATGCCGGCTTCCCATGGCACATGCTCGATGACATGCTCGCTAAAAATATAATGCAACGAGCCATCGGCAAACGGATAACGCGCCGTGGCATCGAGATAGACCTGTTTGTCTTCCGGCTCGATGTCGGTGTTTAGCCAGCCCGCCGGATTGTTGCTGCCGGCGCCAAGCTGTAACTTTCGCACCGAATGGGATTTGAGATATTGTTCGATCGTCCCTGGGTCGCGAAACCGAAAACCCGGCGAGCGCCAGGCTTTTTCGATATAACCCGCGGCGGCAACACCGGTGACGAACGCGATCAGAACCAGTAAAGCGGGTCTTACCCAACTCAATTTTTTAAGACTCATCCATGAATTTTAATCGCATAGCCCTCTAGATGCAAAGTGAACTACATTGCCGTCGTAAAATTCCCGTGGCGCGCTCTAACGTTGTTGACCTTAGCAAGCCAACCCGATAGGCGGTAAAAGATCGAGGGAGGTTCGTTTATGAAAGCAGTTCGCATCCACCAATATGGCGGCCCGGAAGTTTTGACTTACGAAGATATTCCAATTCCCGAACCGAAAGCCGGCGAAGCGCGCGTCAAGATCGACGCGATCGGCCTCAACTTCATCGACATCTACCAGCGCACCGGCCTCTATCCGTTGCAGATGCCATGTGCGTTGGGAATGGAGGGCGCGGGCGTTGTCGACGCCGTCGGCGACGGCGTGAGCGAAGTCAGAGCCGGCGACCGCGTTGCTTACGCGATGATACTTGGTTCGTACGCGGAATACGCGATCGTGCCGGCGGCAAGACTCGCGCCGCTGCCGGTGAACGTCGATATGAAATCGGCGGCCGCGCTCATGCTGCAAGGCATGACGGCGCATTATCTAACGCATTCCACATACCCGTTGAAGAAAGGCGATACCGCGTTAATTCACGCCGCAGCGGGCGGTGTTGGTCTATTGCTAATTCAAATCGCCAAGATGCTCGGCGCGCGTGTCATCGGCACGGTCGGTACTGAAGCGAAAGCGGCACTCGCCAAGCAAGCCGGCGCGGATGACGTGATTCTTTACACGCAGACCGACTTTCTAGTTGAAGTGAAAAAATTAACCGACGGCAAAGGCGTCAATGTCGTCTACGATTCGGTGGGCGCGACGACCTTCGAGAAAAGTCTCGACTGTCTTAGCCCACGCGGCTATCTCGCGCTCTTCGGCCAGTCGAGCGGCCCGGTCGCGCCCTTCGATCCAGGAAAACTTGCGGCCAAGGGCTCGCTGTTTCTTACCCGCCCAAGCTTGGGTCACTACATGCTCGATCGCGCCGAGCTACTGGCGCGCGCCAACGATTTATTTGCCTGGACCGCCGCGGGAAAATTGCAGCTGCGCATCGAAAGCACTTTGGCGCTGCAAGACGCCGCCGAAGCGCAACGATTGCTCGCCGGCCGCAAGACTAGCGGAAAGGTTGTTCTCGTTCCGTAGCCGGCGGATTTTGACCGAAGCGCGGCGGGCGCGGCGCCGGCGGTTGACGGCTCAACTCTTGGAGTTTTTTCTTCTGTTCCGCGGTCAACAGCAAGTTAGCGTTCTCGATGGCGCGCGTGCGCGCGATGCGAATATCAGCGCGCAGTTTTTCCGCTTCGCGCATTTTCGCTTCGAGCTTCGCCATCTCCACCGGCTCGTTCTCCAACGCCGCGGCGATGTCCAACTCGACAATTTTTAGATCGGCGTCGTTGCGGATCGATAGGCGTTGAAAGTCGTCGCGCAGCTGTTCGAGCTTGCGCACTTGCTCGGCGCTCAGGCCGAGCATTTCTTTGTTGGTCAACAGTTGTGAGATCACCGGCCGGTTCTCGCGCGCATCGCGACCATCGAATCGTTCCCATACTCGTCCGCCCCACTCTTGCAGGGCCCGTTGCAAGCGCGCCCAAGCGTCGGACAACTCTTCCGGCACCGCCGCGCGGCCGCGCTCCGCTTCCGCGCTCAGCGCTACGCCGTTAACACTCAGACTCAACAATATTGGAACGACGAGAAAACATTTTCGCATAACGCCTCCGGCATTTGCTAACCGCTAAGCAAATTAAAACTCCGCCAGGTAGCTCTGTCAATCCACGCCATCGGGAGGTAGTGGTTCAGTTTCGCCTAAATATGTAGGGGCGGACCGATGTGTCCGCCCGTTCGGAGGGCCGACACGCAGGTCGGCCCCTACAGTGAGATGCGATGTTAAAAACAAACTGAGTCACAACCCATCGGGACAACAATTTATTCATCGCAAAATGATCCTTGACAAACCAACCGGCGAGTCGTAAACGGAAACTAGATCTACTGAACGCCGCCAGGCGTAGGGGCAAAGTGGATTGCAGGTAAGCAACGCCCCAAGATGAGAAAGGAGGGTTTTGTCATGCAAGACGAGTCGCCACCGGATCATCCAAGCCCGCGGTCAGCGGGCCAGCACTCTACCGAAACTAATTTCGGCCTCACGCTAAGGAGCGATAACCCGTAGGCCTCAAACAAAATGCCTGTAGGCATGCGTCGCTAGACGACGAACGAAGGAAGGCCGCAAACGGCGATACGCTTCGTTAAAGCATCCAAGTGAGTCGGTTTCGAGTCCAGTGCTGCACACCCGCTGTGCGCGGGCAAACATTAAAATTGTTAAAAACAAAGAGGGCATCCTGATTAACGGGATGCCCTCTTTGCATTTTATCGACGAATCAAAATGGCCGCCGCAGATAGCGGAAAACATCGGAAGGGCAACCACAGGGGGTTGCCCCTACAGATCCAAATCCTTCTTGCGTACTTTGCGTTCTTTGCGGTTGAATCTCCGAATCCGAATCCTCTACTCTGTGACCTCCGTGCTCTCTGTGGTTAATTCTCTCATCTGCTTGGTAGCGGCTTCGCGCTACGTGCTCGGCGCTTAATTCTCGTCCCATGATCGTTATTCGCCGAAAATCATGTCCGGCGCGTTGACAAAATCCGTCCGGATATTTTTTACCCCGGGTATTTGTTTGATCTTTTCGACGACGCGGTCTTCCCCGAGCCAAGTCGGCAAGGCGCCGGTTACGTCCACGGTGCCGTCACTCGCCTTGATGTCAAAACTCGACTGCGAGAAATCAGCGGACATCACCAGCGCGGCGTGCACCCGGGTCGCCAAGGAAAAATCCGCGAACACTTGATGCGTCGCTGGGCTGGCTTGATATTCCGGCAAGCGCACCGCTTCGACGATCAGATGCTTGGTGGCGTGCACGCTCATGCGCTCCAAATTAACCACCACGTCGAACCGGCTGCTATCGCGCCAGTCGTGGCCGAACATTGCCTGGAGCCGGCGGCTGCGCGCCTTGTCGATTTCCTCGAGGTAGCGGCGCGCCGCCGCGGGTTTGAGATTTTGCCGCTCACACACCTGCTCGATGCGTGACTCCAACGGCGCCGTCAGCAAGACTTTGAGCACATGATTCATGTTGGGCAGCAGCTCATGGCCGAGATGGCCGTGGTAGACCATGCCGGCCTGCCCTTCGGTATCTATTATTTCGCACAGCGACGCCGTGAGCGCGATGCGGTAGGGCTGCAAGTTTTGCGCAAAGCGCTCCCACCAGGTCGGCCCACGCTCGACGATCTCGTTCAGCTTGGCCTCGGAGATGCCGTATTTGAGACTCGTTTGAATTAGCAGCTCGCGTCCGACGCAGCCGCAACCCAACGACTGCGCCACCGCGTCGGCCAGTTCTTCGCCGCTTCCCGAAGCGCCCTGGTAAATCGTGATGATCGCCATGGTGAATACCCTCCATCGATCCGGTTAATGGTTGCCATGGCGAAATGGATTTTCGCCAATCATCGAACTGCCAACAAAAAATCTGACGGGAAGAAAGTCGCCGCCGAAGCAGGCGCGTGAAGAAGCGAAAATACCATCGAGGGTTGCGGCACCATAAAAACTCCTGTGCGGACGATTCATGGATTCAGCTGGCCCAAAGCTACTCCGGCACAGGGTGCCAGGTCAACTGGGAATTAATCTTTTGTTGTAGCAAAGTGATTATGTCAGGGGTTAACGGCAACGTAATTATGTCAGGGTGGAAGGATGACAACCCTGACAATGAAAGACGAGAAACGACTAGACGTAATTCAACGAGTATATCGCAGCGAGATCACCGTGGTTGAGGCCG